>CAYFTS010000130.1:0-6053 GCA_964346135.1 uncultured Candidatus Bathyarchaeia archaeon
GAAACTATTTTGCTCTCAAAGAGATGCTTAGGCGAAGAAGCAATCAAAGTACATGGTCCAGATTAAAGAAATGCGGCCTTTTAAGCAGATAGAAGCTAACAGATCTATAAAATTAACTCTTCAGAATATTTCTTAAACCTCTGTCACCTCTAATCTTGGGCACATAAGTCAACCATTTTTTCTGAAACTCAAAGTAATCTAAGCAATGTTTTCTGGCGAAGCTAAGTGCAGATGGGATATGACGTGTGTTTTGTGTGAACTCCCTGAAGCTTTTCAGCTTTCTTTTAGAAAGCGAATGGAAGCTATTTAGACAATTAGATATCGCAAATTTGAATGGAATTTCTGGAGTCAAGAAATAGCCTGGGTATGGTTTGAGGGATTTGATTAAGACTTTTTCTACGTTCTTCATACCTTCCTGACGGAGCAGTTTCTCTCTCATGTAAAGAAACCTGTACAAGTCTTGTCTCATCTCAGACCATCGATTCTTCATTTCTCCTGGACTATGCAATACCCTTAACTCGATATCCAGCATAAACTTGAAACCAAACATCCTAGCGTTCACAAGCAGATCCATATCTTCTCCACGAGTTATGTAAGGATCAAAAGGAACCCTTTCAAACATTTTCCAGTGAAGAATCATGTTGCCACCGAAAGCAAAAGTGGTTTCTGATAGCCGCTGTTTGCTCTCTATGATCTTGAAGGCTTCGTTCATTTTTCTCTCTTTAGGCCAACATGATTTCCACCATGCCATTAAATCAACATTTAAGTAATAATTACCGTCTTCATTTACGTAGTAACCAGCAACGCCTCCAAGTAGTTTTCCACCTACCTCACTTCCAACATATTCTTGTGCTTTATGGAAGTATCTTGAGTCATTCACAACAACGTCATCATCCAGGAAAACAAGTACATCTGATTCCAGAATTTGGGCAATTATTGAACCTATGTTGCGTACATTTGAGTAACCGTAGAGACGGAGAAGCTGAGCTAATTTTTGGTCTTTAGAAGTCATTTTTCTCAGAGTGGATACTGAGAATTGTTTGATGTCAAAGTAGTCTTTGTAGCTGCTAAGGATTTTTTTGGTTTTTTCTTTTGCCTTTTCCTCCAGTGCTTGGTGTGTCACTGCAACTATCACAGCGATCGTTGTTGAATTTTTGGGGATGTCTGTGCTTTTCAGGCTTCTCAGCAATCGTGGCAGAGTACTTTGTGATTCCAGTGGCGTAGGATGGTCATAGATAGCGTTGGGGGTTTGATGTTGGATTTCAGTACTGGTTGAAGTCCAATATGTCGGTATAACTACAGAAATTTTCACTAAACTGCCTCATACGTTCAATATTATCGTAAAAGCAATGGGATTACCTTCTTGATAACAATTGATTTCCAATCGTATTTCTCCACCACTTTGTCGAAGCTGTTGTCAACGGTGCTCTCCAGTAGCATTCGATATATCCTAAAAGCAATATCTTCAGGTGGATTGTTCAAGTCGAACATGTATCCTTCAATGTCTTCTCTGATCAGTTCTTGAAAAGGTGGAATTCTTGAACAAAACACGGGCTTCCTAGCTGCGCCTGCTTCTATTACCGGAAGCCCAAAACCTTCCTCTTTACTTGGAATAAAAACGAGGTCAGCTATGTTATAAACATCTGGAACGCTCCATTTGACTATTTTGTTGTTAGAGATTTGTCTTTTGAAGCTGATTAAATCGTGGCAGAATATGACAGAGTCTTGCATTCTCCGCATTTTTATGACTCCTCTAAGCTTAGCCTCATAAGCAAGTGATTCGGGATCAGCACCAGGAGGTCCAGTAATCAGAAGCTTTATTCTTCTCTTTCCAGAAATGTGAGCCAACTCGTGAACTACATCAAGCGCCAATTCAATGTTCTTTCGAGGCAACACTCTTACAGGAGTCACAATAATGAAATCATTAAATGAAAGACCGAGACGCTTCATCAACATTTTAGTGGTCTCATCTATCTTCAAATAATCCTCAACGTTAACACCGTTAGGAATCACTATCATCCTAGAAATCTCGTAGGGTTTTTTCAGCGAAGCAAACTGCCTCGCCCTGAAATATGTAGGTGTGACAAAAGTAATGCTTCGATTTTTATGATGGAGCAACGTCAGAGGGAACTTACCAATAGAGTCTTTCCATTCTTCTCTCACAAGAATTGTATCGTGTAGCCAAAAAATAAAACGCGTCTTAATATCCTCCATGAGTTCATTAATGGCAGCGGTGGCTGCAAAGTTGAAGGGCATAGAAGGAATATTGTGAACTATGCAAGAGTTAAGATCAGAAAAAAGTTTTCTTAATTCTTGCTTTATGTCGTTTTTCAGTTTTTCAAATTCTTCAGTTTTCTTGTGTTTTTTAAGTATCTCTTTCTGCACTCTTTGAACTCTTGAATTCTCTGGCGAAAGTAGCGGGATTTCATGTTCCTCTAGGTTTTTATAGTCCAATCCTCCTCCTTTTCCAAAGATAAGACGAATATTGTAGCCTTGTTCCGTTAGAATCCTTGTATGGTAGTCTATAACGACTTCCACTCCAGCAATTTTCCTAGGTGGTGCAGTGTAATGTACAATTCCTACCTTAGACATTCAAACAACACCCTAAATTCCAGCTTAAGGATTTGCATTGGTTAAATGTAAATATTACTAAAAAAATATTTAACAGATAACATGTAAAAACCTTGTTACAACAGTTCCTACATGGAGCTCTGCTATGAAAAAATATAGTAATTCTGCTCTGTCACCGCGTGCTTGGAAATATCTAAAAAACATCAAAAGAGCTGACTTAATCGTAGGAATTCCATCTTACAACAATGCTCACACAATCAACTATGTCGTATATCAAGCTGCAAAAGGGTTGGAAACATATTTTCCAAACCGGAAATCAGTGATTTTTGTTTCCGACGGGAATTCAACTGATGGAACTTTGGCAACTATCAGTGCCATGCGCGTTCCCTTCCAAGTTAACATTATTCCTGCCACCTATGTTGGTGTCTCAGGGAAAGGCTCGGCTGTAAAAGCTATCTTCGAAGCTGCACGATACTTGGAAGTCAAAGCAGTAACTCTTGTTGATTCGGATTTGCGGAGTATATCCCCAGAATGGATTAAGCAATTAGTTTCACCAATCCTAATGAAAACAGAGCTTGTAACACCTTATTATATTAGATACAAGTATGACGGTACAATTACCAATTTCCTTTGCTATCCTGTTACTTCTAGTCTTTACGGGAAAAAAATTAGACAGCCGATAGGAGGCGATTTTGGAATGTCCATAAAACTTGTGAAAGAACTTCTAGAATCGCCACTATGGCAAACGCGTTACATACGCCGTTTTGGAATAGACATATTCGAGACACATACCGCGCTAGCTAAGAAGTTCGAGGTGAAACAAGCATTTTTAGGATCTAAAGTTCATGAAGCAAAAGACCCGTCAAAACATTTAGCGCCAATGTTTAGACAAGTGATAGGATCAATGTTTACCTGCATTGAAAGTTATGAAAAAGTTTGGAAAGAAATCCGTGGCTACCATAAGGTGGAAATCGTTGATGAAGAAATATACTCAGGAAAACCAGAAGTGATCCATGTAGATCTTCAAAACTTCATAAAAACATACAAAAGCGGTTTTGACGAAAATAAACAAATCTACCGAGCGGTTTTGAGCAATGAGTTGATCAAAGAAGTCGAAAAACTCAAAAAGATGAATGATATAGAACACTGTTTTTCGCCGGAAACTTGGGCGAAAATAGTTTATTCATTTGTCGCCAACTTCAGAAACAGGGAACAGCTTGAAAGAGAAAAGCTGCTGGATGCCTTAAGAATACTTTGGATTGGAAAAGTTGCCGTTTTTATAAGGGAAACGTTAGAGTTAGATACCATGAAAGCGGAAAAGAAAATTGAAGAAGAAGTAAAAATTTTTGAAAAGTCAAAACCTTATTTGTTGGACATTTTCTGATGAAAAATGTGCACATAAAGATAAATTCTGAATATATTTCCTACCATAGCCTACGCTATTATCAACAGTTTGCATGTGTCTTCGCCACGCTTGGCTGGGGTTCTTTAATGGAATAAAGCTCGCCATCATCAGACATTTTCTCCAAAATTTCTCCGTGGACATTACAAACATAGTAAAAGTTGTCTCTATCGTTAATCCACTTGTGGGTAGCTTTTTTTCTACACCCTTTGATTTCACATTCGACGTAAACTTTAATTTTCATGTTTCTAACCTCTTTGTTCGCGAATACAAGCGAATTGGGGTAGAACCCGCACGTCTGAGAGCGATAATTGTCGGAAAGGCTTAGAAAATGACGAACGAGTTCTTAGCGCCCTAATAAGCATGTTAAGAAGTGCGATATAAGGGTTACTATTTTTCATCAGAATCGAAAATATTTTATTCCCGAAGACGAAGACTCTTCCTGATTATGTTTGCACGCGAAAATCTAACTGGTGCAACAGTTGAAACTCAAAGATTTAACTAAAATAGAAAGAAAAACCTACAAATTAATAAAAGAGGCTGGAGAAATCCAACCTAAGAATATGCCTGACCGAAGAATGGTTGAAGCAATTGCCAACCTGAAAAACAAGGATTAGTACAAATCTACAAGAAACACGCTAGCATCTATCGAAGGAAGAAAAAGAAGTTTGTAAAAGCAAAAAGGTAATACCTAGAACTTTGGCTGTAGAACTGCTTTTACCACGCGCACACAAAGAAGGGAGGGTTACGTAAGACATCGCCATATGTAGCCTGTTCAAATCTCATCTCCCGCACTTGTGGAATGGAGTTGATAAATAAACCTCCTCACACTAATAGGTATTATGAGTTGAGAGAGTATGAGTGAAACTGCTTTACTAATAATAGATATGCAAGCTGGAAATTTCTCAGAACCTGACCCCATACATAAAGGGAGTGAACTCATCAGAAAAGTCAAGAACCTAATCGCCAAGGCACGCTCTGCACAAAGACCAATTATCTACGTTAAAAATAACGGTGGTAAAGGTGAACCCGACGAGTATGGCACTCCAGGATGGAAAATCCATCCTATAATTCGGCCTACAGAGGCAGATATGGTGATTCAAAAGCAGACGCCGGACGCCTTTCACGAAACAAGCTTACACCATGAACTGAGTTCCAGACGAATCAAAAAGCTGTTCATCGCAGGATTGCAGACCGAGTATTGTATAGATACGACTTGCCGTCGTGCTTTCACTCTTGGCTATGAAGTAACACTAGTGAAGGATGCTCACAGCACGTGGGACTCTTCACTTCTCAAAGCAAACCAAATCATTGCTCATCACAACAATGTCCTAGGTGGATGGTTTGTCACTTTAAAAAGTGAGAGGGAAATCGAGCTTTAATTCATGTTGTTCTTCGAGAGAAAACTCCCAAAAAAAAGGGAAAAATGTTTTTAGTATTCTTCCATGCCCGCTTCAGGGCCTGCTCCCGGTCCATACTTTCCTTCTTTAGGCTTTGTCGACGCGATCACATCATCGATTCTAATGATCATGGACGCTGCTTCAGCCGCTGACTTCACCGCTTGCTCCTTCACACGTGAGGGCTCAATTACTCCCTTTCCTTGCATATCAACGACTTTTCCCGTGAAAACGTCGACTCCCATCAAGTATCCCTTTGTTTTTTCATGAGCTGACCTAAGAGCCACAAGTATGTCAATGGGTTCAAGACCCGCGTTTTCAGCCAATGTTTTTGGCACAATCTCTATGGATTCAGCGAATGCCTCGATGGCAAGTTGTTCTCTTCCACCAATCTTTTTCGCGTAGTTGCGAAGTCCTCTAGCCATTTCCGATTCAACGGCTCCTCCGCCTGCAACGATCTTGTTGTGTTCAATTACGTCAGCGATAACCGAAAGTGCATCATGCATGGCTCTCTCCGCTTCGTCTAGCATTCTGTCAAGGCCAGCTCGAATTAAAATAGCGACTGAACGTGGGTTTTTGCATCCTTCTACAAAGATCATTTTGTCTTCGCCGACTTTTCGTTCTTCCACTAGCCCTGCTTTCCCTAGGTCTTGAGGCTTTAAATCGTCGAGTTTTGTGATAAT
>CAYFTS010000131.1:0-2386 GCA_964346135.1 uncultured Candidatus Bathyarchaeia archaeon
TTAAACTTATGATATATTTATTAATGCTTTGAACATCAGTGAGTGTGTACATTGAAACAGAAATACGATGTCAACGAGACAAAAATGAGTTTCCAATCGTACATATCTGAAACAAGGCAACTCATTAATTCAGAACTCTTAAATCTCGTATCCAGCATCTCTGATGTGGGGCTTCGCCCTCAAATAGAGTATGCCTTATTGTCCCAGGGGAAAAGACTGCGTCCGATTCTAGTTATTTTATCTGCACAGAGCGTTGGCGGAGATCGAGAAAAGGTTATGCCTCTTGCTCTGGCTTTTGAGTTGATGCACACAGCTACTTTGGTTCATGATGACGTTATAGATGGAGACAGAATGCGCCGTGGTATCCCAGCGCTCTATAAAAAGTGGTCGGTAAATGACGCAATATTAGCTGGAGACGCTATGATTGCACTGGCGATAAATCTTGCTGCAGACTTTGGAGCAAAAATAATCAAAACTGTGTCTCAAAGCGCGCTAGAACTTTGCGATGGTGAGCATATGGACACTTCTCTTTCATTAAGCACAATAACCGAAGAAGAATACTTCTTAAAGATAAGGAAGAAGTCAGCTTCTCTTTTTAAAGCAACAACCTATTGCGGAGCTTTGGCAGGCAGTGGATCCGCTACCGAAGTTAAGTCTCTAGCTGCGTTTGGTGAGAACTTTGGAATAGCCTATCAGCTTAGAGACGATCTCTTAGACATGACGATTACGGGAGGATTCGTTCCGAAAGACCTCAAAAGTGGGCGAGTCACACTTCCATTGATTCACTTGTACAAAGTAAGCGATTTTGTTCAAAGAGAAAAGCTGGAAAACAACCTTCAAATTCTAATGAGCGAAAATCGCGCCGCTAAAAACGCCGCTGTTGAAAGGGTTTCACATAGCCTCGAAACAGTCAAATCGTTTACATATTGTGAACGAAAAATAAACCAGTATATAAAGCAATCAATTAACAGCCTTAAGCCTCTCAGGGACACTGAATTTAAAGCTTACTTCATCCAAGTGACAAAGTTGTTAAGACTGATCAACAATGCGCCCTCTTAGATACATTTTTGACGCAAAAAACTGGAAATGATAAAAAACAAAAATTTGGAATTTAAAATAAAAATAGAAAAAAATATCAATTGGTTTATTACATGTATGACACGAAGTGAGAGCATTGCGTGAAGCTGACGCTTATAGAGCTTTGTCGAGTAAACCGAGACTTGAAATATTGAGGTTGCTGTACCGAAAACCGCTGAGTGTTGAGGATATAGCGAAATCGCTGAAACTTCAACCAATAACTGTTCGCCATCACCTGCAATCTTTAGAGGAAGCTGGCTTTATAGAAAAAAGTGAACAAAGAGAAGGGGTTGTCGGAAGACCTAAAATCTATTATTCAATAGCTAAAAAACCGAAGATTGTTGGTTTTCCAAGGCGCCGCTACTTAAACCTCTCTAACTTTCTAGTAAACACCCTGAACTTTGCACTTGGTACAAATAGAGCTAAAAAACTTCTTAAGAAGGTTGGAATGGATATGGGCGAGAACACCGTTAAGAAACTGGAATTAGAACATAACATAAAAGAATGGTCACCAAAAGCGTATGAAGAAGTCTTCATTAAACACTACCTTAAAGAATCCGGTGCGGAACCTGAAATTGTCGAGATTAGCGACAAGAAAATCATTTATCGCCTACATAACTGCCATTTCTTTGAAATGGCCATAAAAATGCCTGAAATGATGTGTGATGCCCTTCACGACAGCTTTCATGAAGGCGCATCGAAAGCTATGGGGAAGAAAGTGAAGATAAGTCGAACAACATGTATGGCACATGGCGACCCCTACTGTGAACACGTTTGCGAATGGCAAACTTAACTTCATCTTCTAAACACTTCCGTATTGTACACGTGTGATGAAAAAGTTTTGTTCATTCAGCTTGTCTCGGGCTTCAAGGAAGTTCTAAAGAGAATGTCAATTTTGGCAGCTGAACAACTTCCTTGAATCATTGAGTAAACAGTGTCTTTCGGTCCGCTAGCTGCACCAGCTACGAATATGCCCTTTACGTTGCTTCCAACCATGGTCTCATCGACCGCAAAGAATCCTGAATCCAATAGATTGACTTTCATTGCGTGGCTAAGCGAATTCACAGTTGGATCTGGAACACCGCCAACTGAGAGCACAACAAGATCAGATCGAACGAAGTCTAGATCGTTCTCCAATGTATCTTCAACCTCAATTGCCAAAGCATCTCCATCTTCTCGAACTTTTGCAGGCTTACCTCTAGGAAAACGGATACCCTGCCGTCGAGCGTTTCTAAATTCGATTTCTCCCTCATAAGGAGTCCTCATGTCTATGTAAAATACAGACACGACAACATCAGGGTGATCTCTT
>CAYFTS010000132.1:0-2270 GCA_964346135.1 uncultured Candidatus Bathyarchaeia archaeon
ATAGATGATGCTTAAGTTATCCATCATTTGTATCCTAAAGCTTCAAGTCTCCTCTCAGTATCCCCCGACTCCAATTCAGGGAGAAACTTTCGAATAAGATAAATTATGTATTCTGTTGAACTTCGGTAGCCCGACCCCTCTAAAGCTGTTGAAAGCCTCTTATACAGTTGCTCAGGAATAGAAATGTTCACGTATCTAACCATGACTCATCATGGAGAAATTGGAGCCTTAAGTTAAAAAGGTTTATGCGTACATGGGAGGTGTTCTAAGAAAAGGCGACATTTTTGTAGTCCACATTCTAAAGAGTTAATTAAACACGTGTGAGGCGATGAATTTGACCGTTCCCAGAGTTGTAATGCATTTTGACCTCGATTATTTCTTCGCTCAATGCGAGGAAAGAGAAAATCCAGACTTGAAAGAAAAACCGCTCGTTGTGTGCGTTTACTCTGGTCGCACCGAAGACAGCGGTGCAGTAAGCACCGCTAACTACGTAGCCAGGAAATACGGAGTCAAATCAGGCATTCCCATAGCTTTTGATAAAAAATTGTTGAAGGATAAAGACGCTGTTTTTCTGCCAGTAAACTTTGAACTGTATAATCCTGCCTCCAATAACATAATGAAAATCCTACGAGCGTACGGTGAAAGTTTTGAGCAGTGGGGCATAGATGAAGCATTCATAGAAGTAACCCAGAAAGTCAAAGGCAGTTTCGAAAAGGCAAAGAAACTTGCTCAACGAATCAAAGATGAAATACTGGCAAAAGAAAAACTTACGTGCTCTGTTGGAATTGGACCAAATAAATTAATCGCCAAAATTGCCTCAGACATGCAAAAACCTGACGGTCTAACAGTGGTGAAGCTAGAGCAAGTTGAAAACTTCCTTAATTCATTACCCGTAAGCAAGCTGGTTTGGGTTGGGCGAAAAACTGAGAAAGTATTAAACAAGTTAGGGATAAAAACGGTGGGCGAACTAGCGAAAGTCAACGCCGAGAAGCTCGTTGAAACTTTTGGAAAGAAATTTGGGGTCTACCTTTACAGGGCAGCAAGAGGTATAGATGAGACGCCAGTTAAACAGCGAGAAGTAATTAAATCATTGAGCAAGATTTCTACTTTGAAGCAGAATACACGTGATTTAGACGTGATTTTAGACGTAGCTTACCGCCTATGTGAAAAGGTTCATTTAAGACTCCAACAACACGGTTTCACTTCCAAATTGGTGGGCGTAGTAACCGTGATGGAGAACATGCACACTTACAGCCGATCCAAAAGTCTTGGCAATCCCACAAATGATTTGGGAGTCTTGAAGGCTAACGTAAAAGAACTTTTTGAACGTCTTCTTAATGAGGTCCCAGAACTTGAAGTTAGACGGGCAGGTGTTAGAGTATCTTCTCTCAGCCAATCACTCAAGAAGCAGAAGCAACTGACAGAGTTTGCATAAGTTGATTATGTTGGGCGCCTGCATAATCTAGCTTATGGAAAACTGTTAAGAGCAAGTATGGTGCATTGTTCCAGAAATTGCGGAAGATTTGATATGAGATTCGCGAACACTCCATTTCGTCTCTTGAGGCTATATGTTTCTGTCTTTCTGAGTCAGATCGCTCTAGCTGTCGCTTTCTTGGCGACACCTATCCTAGCCGTCGAAATGCAAGCATCTCCTTTTCTCATAGGATTAATTGGAGCCTCAACCGGGGGACCATACGCTATTATGGCTATTGTCTTCGGATTTTTATCTGACAGATTCTCGAGAAGGAAAATGCTTGTAGCTGCGGAAGCAATATCAGCATTCGCGATGATTCTTTGTTTCCTCTCCAAAGAGCCATACCACCTCATTTTTGCACGCTTTGTTTTCTCTACAGGTATGGCTCTCTTCTGGCCACTTGCAGAAGCGTATACTGGGGACCTTGTTGAGCCAGATCAACTTAGCCAAGCTTTGACAGGCTACAATGTGTCGTGGAGTTTGGCAACGGTCGTTGGTCCTCTAGTGGGAGGATTGACTATAACATGGTTTCTCACAAGGGCACCTTTTCTGGTAGCCCTTTCTCTTTTCGTCTTTGCTGGGATGTTATTTCTTCCAAGAAATGCGGCAAACATGCCCCAATCTCACCAGACATATCAACTGAGTCAAGGTGATGAAAGCGTTTTGAACAATTCTAAAATCTCTCCCATGATCTACGCGTTTCTCTTTGCGTTCACCAGTGCACTCTTGAACGCAATATTTCCAGCCTATGCCACTCAACTAGACATCTCACCCGACGTAATAGGTATAATGTTTC
>CAYFTS010000133.1:0-2707 GCA_964346135.1 uncultured Candidatus Bathyarchaeia archaeon
CTCTTCTAATGGCTCCTCGGTGATTTTTCTTTTTGTCAAGTTTATGCGAAGGATTTTTCCCATGTATCCAAACATTTTTTCACATTCCTCAGTTTAACATCTAACTTGAGCCCTTAGCACTGGCTTTGGTTACGCGTAGAATATTCTCAACAGTTCCTTTTCTCAGCTTATGGGCTACTTCTTCGATTGTCGCGTAAGCTAGAGCGTCCTCGAAGGGACAATGTTTTACGCATTCAGGGTCTCCGTCACATAGGTCGCAGGTCATCACTACCTTTTTAGTTGGATGTAACGTCATGGCGCCAAATTCACAGGCAAGAATGCACCAACCACATCCATTGCATTTGTTTTCGTCTACGCGGATCACACTTTTCTCGTCTTTAAGAAGGGCGTCTCTTGAACACACTGCTACGCATGCGGGTTCTTCGCAGAGAAGGCAGGCTATCGCCATGCTGCCTATAGGCTCGTAGTTGACTTGTCGGATACGGGAAAATTCTGGGTCAAGTTTTTTTTCTTTGGTAGCTGAGCACACAAACTCGCAAATTCCGCAGCCTAAACATTTGTTTGAGTTGCAAACAACAAACTTCTCTGACATTACTAATCTCCTATTTAGGTTGGTATTTCATTAAATTGAAAAAGGTTGCATCTTAGCGAACCTCTTTACACATGTTCATTCATCTGGCGTATCTTTTTAAAATGAAACATTGACGCTATTAAACCTTTCAGTAATGGAGTTGTTGAGGCGTGAATTTATTTGGGAAGCTTTTTCAGAGCGTCTTCTGCTACTGCTAAGGTTTTGTCGATGTCCTCTTTGGTGTGGACTGCTGAGAGCAATGTTCTTTCCATGCCGTCTGGGTGGAGGTACACGCCCTTTTGCATCAAAGCGTCACGGAATTTCTTGAATTTTTCTAGGTTACATTCAGTCCATTGTCTATACTGATTTACTTTCTCTAGCTCTGTGAAAAATACTGTAAACATGGCTCCAACGCTTTGCACAACAGCATCATGTCCATTTGCGTTGAGAATTTGTTGCAAACCATCGGTTAGTTTCATTCCCAACGAGTTCATGTTTCTAATAGTTGCTCCGTCATTTGCTGAAAGTTCTTTTAGCGTAGCTAAAGTGGCTGCTAGAGAAAGCGGGTGGGCATTATATGTGCCGGCAAACCCTATTTTTCCTGGCACAACTTTTTCCATGATGTCTTTTCTGCCTGCCACAGCGGCTATTGGAACACCGCCTCCTAAGGCTTTGCCGAAACATGCTAAGTCGGGTGTGACGCCATAAAGTTCTTGGGCTCCACCTGGCGCGACTCTGAAACCTGTGAAGATTTCGTCGAAGATTAGTGGAACATCGTATTTTTTGGTTAGTTCTCTGACCCCCTTCAAATATCCTTCTTCCGGCAAAATTACGCCGTTGTCAACCATGATTGGCTCCATTATTACTCCAGCGATGTTGCCAGCGTCTTTCTTTAGGATTTTCTCAACGTATGACAGGTTGTTCCACGTAGTTATAGTCATTGACTCCGCAACTTCTTTTGGGATTCCCGCGTAAAACGGAATCTTGTTTGGAGAAAATTCTGGGCCTCCAAGGAAAGAATCTGAAACAACATTGTATAGGACGTAATCATTATGGCCATGATAGTGTCCCTCAAACTTCACAATTTTGTCTCTGTATGTATAAGCTCTTGCGATTCTGATAGCGTTCATCGTGGCTTCTGTTCCAGTGGCGCAGAACTTCACCATGTCTGCGCAAGGTGCCATTTCACAAACTTTCTTTGCAACTGCGATTTCAAGTTCCATCGTTGTGCCTAGCATCATTCCTTCATTGAGTTGATTTTTGATGGCTTCTACAATTTTTGGATGGCAATGTCCTAGTATCAACGTGCCGTAGCCTAGCAAGTAGTCAATGTACTCGTTTCCATCTACATCCCAGACTTTGGAACCTTTACCTTTTCTGAATAATATTGGAAACGGAGCGTGTTCAGCAGTGACACGAATGTTTGATGACGCGCCTGCTGGCACATATTTTTTCGCTTCTTCATGAAGCTTCATGGAATTAGAAAAATCCATGTTATCCAACTCCTACGACTTGAAAGAATCAGTTAATGACACTATGAATATAAACCTTCTTCCTGCTGGTTTTCTGGCGGAGTTAGAATGTTGGGTTATGTTTATTTATAGGTGGTATTGTCAGACGATGAATTTTTGGAAGAAACATCAATTTTGGGTGTGGTTCATTAAGCCTTCACATGCAAAAATAGGTATGTGGCTAAGACCACCAGTGCAAGACCCGCCAATCCTAATGAAAACCACAACCAAGAGTACCGATACCTTACTCGATATTTTGGGGGAATCCATATTACGACACTGGAATCATCCCAAGTTACATTAGCAGCTCCGCTCGCATATTCAGCCCAACCAAAAAACATCATAAAGAAACTCTCAATAAAGAGAAGTGTGAGCCACGGGAGCCACATGTCTACATCCGTTAGAAGGGTAAGCAACAAAAGTATAACAACATCGACAGCTACAACAGCTCCAATCATAATACTCGTGTAAATGGCAATTCTTGCGATATATGCAGATACATCTGATAGAGTCGCTTTATCAACAATTTCGGATATAATATCTTCTTGAGATATGTGTGTGCAGTAGTGTTTGTGTGGAGGTAGATGTTCATTGCAGAAATATGCTTTACAGTAGGAACACTGAA
>CAYFTS010000134.1:0-3485 GCA_964346135.1 uncultured Candidatus Bathyarchaeia archaeon
GGAAGCGATAAACAAACAAAAAATAGACAATGCAACACATATTCTGACAAGTAACAACTTATGAGACAACATCTCTCACCCCACGATTATATTATTTGAAGTTGCATTAATAATTTAAGATGAAATGTTTTGGATCATTTCCTTAGTCGAGGAATGAAATAAACTATAATCGCTAATATGGCTATAGCAATGGACATCAACCATATCCATTCTGACCTTAAGAACATGTTTAGAATAAGTAGTGCTACTGTGAACCATGCTAGAATAGATGCAACTGTTCTAATTTGCAATTCTGTAACCCGTATTCAAATAGGCTAGTCATCGTATATCTTCTATGCTTTCCAGAAGTCTATTGGTTTGTTTTGGTTCTGCTATAACTTTTCCACATTTCTCACATTTAACCTTCTTATAGACATGGAAGGTCTTAGTTACTGGAACAAGATTTACATGACCACATTAACACTTGATTTTAACAAACTGTAACTTCTTCATATCCTATTATTCCATTTCAAGTTGCATTAATAATTTAAGGATAGGATTTTTCCGATATTAATAAATAGTACAATTCTCAGTTATATTATTGGGTAAACAAATGGAAGTTGAAGAATCTAAAGTTGTCAAAGATATCTTGCAAGACTTAGCAGAGAGCACAAAAGTAAGCTACATCACCACGTTGAATCGGTTTGTAAGGGAATTTGTTAGAGACAGGACGATTGATGAATTGGTGAAAGAAGCAAAAACGGATGTGAAGAAAACCCAGCAACGAATCGACGGCTTTTTTCAAATGGCTTCAGATTGAAAAAGGCTTGAAAGAGAGCTCAGCTTACATAATCGCCTACGGTTATCTACGAGGTTTTTTCGTTAATCTTGATGTAGCTTTCAAAAAGAAATGGAAGAAAAGCATTCCCAAGGTTAAGCGTGTTCTATTGGTATGGGAATCGTCGATGTTACCATATCTATGTTTTATATCTTTGTACTTCCAGTAGATTGTTCCAAAAGATTAAAATGATGATTATAGCTAATTGTTTAACTGTGTTGAGTTCATTTTCTTTTGGACCATGAAACGTACGTAATTGGGGAAGGAGAAAGAAAATAATTGAAGAAGATACTGATCTCTGGAATAATGCTGACACTGCTTCTCGTAAGCACGTTAACACTGACGTTTAACATTCAACAGGTTAGAGCAAATGGAACCATTTACATTAAGGCTGATGGAAGCGTTGACCCTGAGGCAGCACCTATCTCAAGCGTTGACAATGTCACCTACACCTTCACTGACAACATCTATGATTCAATTGTTGTGGAGAGAGATAACATTGTGGTTGATGGGGCAGGATACACCCTTCAAGGAACAGGAGCTACTAATTCCAAAGGAATATATCTTTCAGGAAGAAGCAACGTAACAATTAAGAAAATGGAAATCAAAACATACGATTACGGTATCTTTCTAGACGGTTCTTTTAACAACACTATTTCTGGAAACAACATAACAAACAACTGGATTGGCATCAGGCTTACTAAATCTACTTCCAACAGCATTTCTGGAAACATCATAACCCAGAGTTTCCAGTATGGCATCTGGATACATGCTTATTCTTCTGACAACAAAATTTCGGCAAACATCATAACAGCAACCGACAGGCATGGCATCGGAGTTACTAATTCTTTTAATAACAGCATTTCTGGAAACAACATAACAGCAAACAACATAGACGGCATCTTTATATATTATTCTTCTAACAACGGCATTTCTGAAAACATCATAACAGCAAACAACGAGAATGGCATCGAAATCGATTACAAGTCATACAACAATACGGTTTCTGAAAACATCATAACAGCAAACAACTGGAATGGCATTCTTCTGAAATACTATAGCAGCCATAACATGATTTCTTCCAATACCATTCTGAACAATAGAAACGGAATAAGAATAGAAGACAATTCAAACCACAACCACATGCTGAACAACTACATAGCAGACTGTGAGTGGGATGGTATAGATTTGATGGGCTCTCAAAACAACAGCGTCATTGGCAATACTCTGAACAAATGCTTTACAGGCATATACATGGGTCATAAAAACGACAATATGAATGTCATCTATCACAACAACTTCCTAGACAATACATATCAAGTCACTTGCTATTCTACACCCAACATGTGGGATGATGATTATCCTTCGGGTGGTAACTATTGGAGTGATTATTCTGGAACCGACCTATACAGTGGTCCTTACCAGAACGAGACAGGCAGTGATGGGATAGGAGACACAGCATATATTATTGATGAAAGCAATCAGGACAATTATCCATTCATGGAGCCTTGGAGTGCCCCAGCGGAAAGAAAAGTTGGAGTTAAGGTTGGCGACTGGACGTTATATCAGGTAAATTATACCTACAGCACCAACGACCCAGAGCCACCCTTACCACGACCACCTTCTGAAGTCTTTGAAATAGAACAATTCAGATTTTTTGTTCAACATGTTCATGAAACAAATGTAACTTTTCGATTTACGACTTACTACAAAGATGGCATCGAAGAAACTATAGAAAGATTCATTGATGTAAATACTGGTGAAGGCATTCCAGTGTTTCTTATCGGAGCAAATCTTACTGCAGACGATATTATATATCCTGACCACTGGAGTGAAATCAGAATCAATGAAACAATTCCCCGCAGGTATTTGGATGTAATCAGAGAAACGAACCATTATTGTATAGAGGCGTCTGTACACCATGATTCCTACGAAGAGAACAGCTCCATCCACATCTATTGGGATAGAGCAACTGGGTTCTTAACCGAGTCTATGTTTGAGACCATTGTTATGGACAAAACGAGAAATTATACAACATATTACTTATCGTCACTTCAAATCATTGCTACCAATCTTTGGAGCCCTAAACCACCAAGCCCAGTGGAAGCAACACAAGAATTGATTGAAATCATTGAAACTTGGAATTTGAGTAAGGGAACTGAAAACAGTTTAAAAGCTAAATTGAAAGTAGCTATTCACATGTTAGATATGGGAAAAGAGGATGAAGCAATACGAAAACTAACCGCCTTCATTAATAGAGTTGAGATGCTAAGAGAGAAAACATTAACGAATGAACAAGCAGACTATCTAGCAACAGAAGCACAAAGAATCAAAAATTATCTGTTCCTCGGTTCATATCTCCTTTTGACTTTAGATGCATACATCCTTCATTCGTTCACATTCTCTGAAAGCTCGGTTGTAGTTTTCGGACTTTTTGCCAAATTTAAGAGTAGGCGTTTGATGCACATATAAGCTAGTTTTATGCATGATGTCTTTATCGGACACATCATCCATGGAATATTTCTCCTTAAATCCAAGGTTTTTTCTCAATGCATGCATGCGTTTATGAATCAGTGAAAAAGGGAGAAAGAAAATGAGCAAGACTTTTATTTCCCTTAATATTATAAAAATGAGAGAAATTGAAGAGAGATGAGAAAGGAGGTTATAG
>CAYFTS010000135.1:0-10801 GCA_964346135.1 uncultured Candidatus Bathyarchaeia archaeon
CTACGTGCTTACAGACCGTTCCCAGCACAAGACGTAACAAAAGTTTTGGAAAATGTGAAAGCCATAGCGGTTATGGATCGAAGCCACAGCTTCGGAGCCTACGGAGGACCAGTATTCCACGAAGTGCGTCACACTCTTTATGATGCCCCAACACGCCCACAAATAGTCAACTATGTGTATGGACTGGGAGGAAGAGACATGCCGCAAACTCTCATACATGAAATTTACAAAGAATTACAAAAAATCCTTGAAACGAAACGTGTTGAAAAATCAGTGCAATTTATGGGAGTAAGAGAATGATGTCAGAATGGAAATTCACAATAAAAGACTTAGCGGAAAAACCTGAATTACTGATGCCTGGACACCGAGCATGCGCGGGCTGCGGACCAGCTGTTGCATATCGACAAATACTGAAAGCTGCACGAGGACCAATCATAGCAACAAACGCAACTGGCTGCATGGAAGTCGTTTCAACCATTTACCCCTACACCGCTTGGAACATCCCTTGGATTCACACAGCATTCGAAAACGTAGCTGCTAACGCGGCTGGAATTGAAACAGCCCTAAAGGCCATGAAAAAGAAGGGAGAACTCAAACATGACCACATTGATGTAATAGCCTTCGCAGGGGACGGAGGCACCTATGATATTGGAATACAGGCGCTCTCAGGAGCCGTTGAAAGAGGACACGACTTCCTTTACGTCTTATACGACAATGAGGCATACATGAACACTGGCATACAAAGGAGCGGAGGTACCCCCCACGGTGCATGGACCACAACTTCACCTGCTGGCCGCGTGATTCCAGGCAAGATTCAGTACAAAAAACCCATTGCAGAAATCATGGTGGCGCACGACATTCCATATGTGGCTACTGCTTCGATTTCTCATTGGAAAGATTTGATTAAAAAGACTCGGAAGGGTTTGGAAGTTGAAGGCCCTGCCTTCTTACATGTGCTCGCACCTTGTCCGCGTGGTTGGCGTTATGACACAAGCAAAACAATTGAGGTTGCACATCTAGCCGTACAGACCTGTACTTTTCCGTTATGGGAAACGGTTGATGGTGAGTACGCTTTATCGGCGCCCAGTAAAGTCATTGCTTTGAGACCTGAACGCAAGAAGCCAATTAGAGAATACTTGAAGGGTCAAGGTCGCTTTCGGCATTTGTTTAAACCTGAATTTGAACACGTCATCGATGATCTTCAGAATATCGTTGATGAACGTTGGAGGCGACTACTCAAAAAGTGCGGTTTGAGCTGAATATTAAAGAATTATAAGCAGAGCAATCAAGAGAACACTAGTTGCCGAGAACAGAGAAACACCCAGTTTTTTGGCTTGTTTGGCTGTTTTTTCAGCGATTAAACTCAGTGCCCCTATCTGCTTCTCTCCGATAACCTTTATGTTAGGAACAGTTTCCGTGCGCCATGATACTTCCGCGGGTTCCGTATTGCTCAACGCATCCATTGCAGCTTGCTGAACATAGCTAATCAGTTTTGCGTTGTCAATTGCCTCACCAATCGGATGATAACCGCGCGCCGTTAATACAACCCCGTTCACTGAATGGGTGTCTGTTGTAAGAACTTCACCGTCAACGATGCCGATTTTTTGAAGCGATGACAGAATCTTCTCTCGCAACCCAGACATCATGTTATTTCCGTCGATGGTCACATACGCCGTTGTTCGGTTGCCAACCCGTGTTGCGATCACGCTTATTCCTCCGAGTCCCATGCCTTCTTTGACACCAAATTCTTCTGGAACAACCTTTGCGGCTCCAACTTCAAAGGAAGCGCGTTCACAGCTTAACGTTTGTTTTAGACTGGTAAGCGCTGCTTTTTTAAGAGGTTCTAATGCTTCGCTTAAATTGAAAGGTCCATTGACACTGTTGTGGGCATCAACAACAATTGCAGAGGACAAGCCGTGCTTCTCAGCCTCGTCAGCAATGACAAAATTCAACTCTTGAGGCAAATCTTCCATAGTTTTAGGCGAAAGAGTTAACGTGAGAAAAGTACAGTCTCCAAAAACTTGGCAACTTGCGCTTGCTCCTTTGTTTTGAGACCGTATGAGAGGAGTAGCCTTAGAATGAGGGTGGGAAAAATCAACTGAATCAAGAATTTTTTCCACAACTTTTTCACTTTGAAGTTGCGACGAAAGGTCAAGTTCGTGTCCAGCCAATCCGTGAGGAACAGAGACTATGCACTGGATTTTGTTTTCTAAAGCGTCTTGAATCATATATGGAAGAAGACTGCTTCCAACATTTCTGAAGGGACCTGAATGAAATGCTGGAACAACCATCATAGCCTTTATTTTCCCACCTGCTCTAAACGCCAACAGACTAAGCTTTACATCTTGTTCGTAGCCAAGTTTCTCCAAAAAACCTTCAAGAGGCGCATTCAGATTCTCCGTCCAGTTTGCCATAAACGCCTTGAATAAGGGAAGAGAGGCAACCCCAACAACTTTTCGACCAACACGATTCACCAGAAACGTGAATAAGGAAACTGCCAGCACAGCAATAAGGATGAAAATAGCAGAGAATACAAAGAACTCGACTCCTATACCTCCTATGACAGAACTCATGAAAAAAAGCGGGACAGTGCATAACACTGGTTGCAAGATAGAGGAGAGGAAAACTATTTCGCGACCTGCAAATGATGTTGTAGAAAACACTAACAAACGAAGGATAAAAACAAAAGAAAAGCCCAAAAGAAAGAGTTTAACCCAGACTGCTGGGTTCTTAAGGAAGACACTGATGAGGCTTCCAAGAAAAATTATAGCAAACCATTCTAGACAGGAGAAAAGGGAAAGGGCAGAACAACGTCTCAGGTTGAAAACTGGGTCTTTCCTCATAAAACTGAGGAAGATTATGATATCTGAGAGCGAAACAATAAAAAAGAAGGCTGAGCCGAAAATCAAGCCCGAAGTTAAACCTAGATAGTTAGGACTTAAGAGAAAGATCGTCAGAAGCCCGCCGGGTACACATATTGTGCAGAGCCAAATTACAACTTTCTTATGAGATGGAAGCGTGAATAGAGATGAATAGCGTTTAACCATATTACTAATGTGTTTATCTAACGCATCGTTGGAAACCAACCTAGGCGCTCCCTTCCTATGAAGTTTTTCAGACTTCAACACTCAAAAAGGTTGAGGTAATAGATTGTTAACTGAAGCGATTAAAAACCTAAAAAACATGGCAAAAATGATGTTTCACCCATGAAAAATATACAAAAAAGACACGATTTGAAGATTTTGTCAGAAAAATATAAGACACGAAAAGCGATAAGACACTATTTTATTCGATTTTTTGAAGATTTATAGGGAAATGGCGCCATTATTTCGTAGGAAACGAGAAAAGAAAACTGAGCTAAACAGAAGACCAACATCAAGAGAGAAGATAAAGTTTTATTCTCGAATAATTGTAAGGTCTTGTGAAGGAACCATGTCCGAAAGCAGTCCGCCACCAACTGTACTTCAGATGCTCGAACGGAACGTAGGACGAAAAATAATGGTGATTTTGGACCCTTCATACGGATTTGAGGGAACGTTAGCTGCCGTTACACATGAACCGCCTGGAATATGGCTCTCCAACGCTGACGCAGTAATAATGCGGGCTACGATAGCGCAGCCGCTGCCTCATGTTGTGAGTAAAGAGGACAGAAGTGAAGTATTCATTCACTTAAACTCGGTTCAACGCCTAGAGATTCTACATAAAGGTCAGTAGTTCAAATTTCGGAATAAGCCGCTGATAATCTATTTTTGTTTTTCTACAGAAATGGAAGTGCGCCTTGAGAGTAGAGGTGTGCTAAAATAGTACCAATTATTAGCCCCAGTGATAGGATTACAACTAGTTCAGGCCTTATCCTCAAACCTTGAGTTTCCTCTTCAAAGAAGCGGAGTAAGCCAGCGCTCGCTGCGGGCATGGGAGCGCTTCTCTCACGCTTCTTCCCTCGTCTACTTTTGCTCATGGATTTGTCTCCGAAACTCTATAACAGAAGGATTTCTCTAATTAATGTTGCGTTGTTTCCATACTTATGTAAAGAGGAGGCTAACTAGGTTTGAGCAAGACTGTTTTATGGACGATAGGACATAGCAACAGGTCTGTTGAAGAATTTTCGAAGTTGCTTGAGGAGCATAATGTCAGAATTTTGGTTGACATACGCAGTTTTCCAACTTCTAAGATTGAACATTTTAAGAGAGATGAGATGGAACGATGGTTGCCTGAATATGGAGTTGAGTATGTTTGGTTTGGCAAGGAACTAGGTGGTTATCGTCGAGGTAGATATCAAGCTCATATGAAGACAGAAACGTTTAGAGATGGCATAGATAAACTTCTTCAACTTGCAAAAAAGGGGCGAGTATGTATTATGTGTATGGAGAAAAATCCTAAGTATTGTCATCGCCGTTTCGTTTCAGCCCATTTGGAGAGAAGAAACGTAGAGATGAAGCATATCCTTGAAAAGGGACAGGTGAGTCTTATGAAGTTTAAAGGGATGATACAGGAATCATTAGGAGAAGGTTAGGAAGATGAATATCCGTGAATTTCAAAACATGATGCGGCGAATTTATTTTCATCGAGATTCCAAGCGGGGAGCAACTGGAACTTACGAGTGGCTTGTGGAAGAAGTGGAAGAGTTAGGAGAAGCCTTGAAAGAACATAATACGCAAGCTTTGGAAGGCGAGTTTGCCGACGTTTTAGCTTGGTTAGCATCCCTCGCGAATGTTATTGACATAGATTTAGAAGGTGCGGCAACAAGAAAATATGTTGGTAAATGTCCTAAATGTCGTCAAGTGCCATGCAATTGCTCCACTTAAAGAATAATTTTTCTTTTTTAATACGGCGTAGAATGGTTTCAAATAACAATATCACAAGACTTCTGTGCGCGTATTTTATGTCTCATTGAACCTGGTGTAAAGAACAATAACTGCAGTCAAGTGACTTGCCAAAATAAGTTTTACAGTGTCCGTAGTGTGTGCAGTTTTTGTATTCCACTGCCCACACTTGTACTTGTTCAGCACAGTATTTAACACTTATTGCTCTACAGCAGTTATTATGCGCGCGTACTGAAAATCTATAATAAAAGATTGGTTAAGTAAATGTTTATGGCAAATTTGTTAATTGAAATAGTTGGATGGATAGGAGCTGCTCTTGTAGTTATAGCTTATTTTTTGATTACCTATAAAAAATTGGATAGAGAATCGAAAATTTATCATGGAATGAACCTAGTTGGTGGCTTTCTTACCGGGGTCAATGCTGTAATCAACCAAGCTTATCCTTCCGCTGCAATAAATATCATGTGGGTAGTAGTTGCAACATACGGTTTGATAGAAGGTTTTAGAAGTTAAACTGGAGCATACGCACATAAACGAAAAGATAATCAGTAAAGAGATTCAGTAAACAATTATAGCTGAGAGAGATGATAGATACTAAGGTTCTATTCGTAGAACCGCCCAAAGATTACTGGTTTGTCATGGGAGAATATCTTCCACCTCCATATGGGATTCTTCAACTCGCAGCGTTCCTTGAAAGCAAAAACAAAGATGTTGAAATAAAAGTTTTAGATTGTCAAGCCCAGTCTCTGAACTGGAAAGCATTAGAAAAACGCATTGAAGCCTTTAACCCCAACATTGTAGCTTCTAGTGCACTCGCCACCTGCAACACCTATGCCGCTGCCAGAACTTTAGAAACAGCAAAGAAAGTGAAGCCAAACGTTCTAACGGTCGCTGGCGGACAGCACTTTACTGCCACAGCCCAAGAGAGTTTAGAAACATACCCTGAAATTGATGTAATTGTACGTGGAGAAGGAGAACAAACTTTCGTGGAACTAGTTCAAGCAACGAATAGAAACTCCACTTTTTCACGAATAAAAGGCATCTCCTTCAGACATAACGGAAAAATCCTACACAATCCTCCACGACCTCTAATTGATAACTTGGATGATTTGCCTTTCCCTGCATATAATTTCGTCGAGAATTTTCTTCATAAGTACCATTTCACTGCAATGGCAGGTCCTAAAACCAGATATGCGTTGGTTGAAGGATCAAGGGGTTGTCCACATCGCTGCACCTTTTGCACTCAATGGAGACATTGGGAAGGCAGATGGAGGAGTAAATCGCCAAAGCGAATTGCAGACGAGTTTGAGTTTTGTTACGAAAATTATGGAAGTAGATTTCTATGGTTAACGGACGACAATTTCGGCTTAGGCAAACGTGCGGAGAAGTTAGGTGAAGAAATTATTCGAAGAGGAATTTCAGACGACATCATGTGGTTTATGCAGGTTAGATGCGATGACGTTAGCGAACACTCTGAGGTTTTGCCTAAAATGCGAAAAGCAGGTCTACGTTGGGTGCTGTTAGGTGTGGAAAGCCATAGTTCATCTACTCTTCAAAAATTCAACAAAAAAACAAAGCCTGAAAATGCCAGAGCAGCAGTAAAGTTACTGCATGAAAACGACATATTTGCTCAAGCAATGTTAATTATTGGAGAACGCAAAGACACAGCTGAATCAATAGCGAGTTTAAGAGAGTTTGTAAACGAGTTGGACCCAGATTTAGCAATTTTTGCAATCCTTACGCCGTTTCCAGGAACTGAAGTTTTTGAAAAGGCTAAACGTAATGGGTGGATCGAAGATTTCAATTGGGCGCACTATGACATGGTTCACGCCATCATGCCCACAGAGACATTGTCAAGGGAAGAGGTTCAAAGAGAACTTTACGACTGTTACCGAAGCTTTTTCGGTTCTTGGAGAAGAAGATTTCAAGGAATTTTCTCTACAAACGAACTAAAGAGAAGGACTTACAGGTACATGGCTAAGCAGGGAATAATAAAGCAACTTAAGAATCTGTTTTGAGCCGCGATTAGCCATGTCCCAGAATCCACCTCACATTTCCACCATAACATATCTAGTCATCATGTCATTCCTCGGATTATTTCTTGCAGGAATGCTCACGGTTTACCAGCCCACGCTACATGAAAACCTTCTTTGGCGAAAACCATTAATTGGTTCAATTTTCGGCTTAATCTGTATTTTTGGAATTCTCGCTGTTTTTTCCCCAGCACAGTGCTCAAGAGTTTTTGATTTCGGAAAAGAAAAATCCATCCACCCTTACTCCAGTAAGTTTTCTTCTCACAGAACTTCCTCGACTCTGCAAGGGCATCATCCCGATTGCGAAAGCTTCGCCGCTCACGTGTTTCAGATAGGCGATAAGGCGTTTTGTGCTGCATGCACAGGGTTGTTTTTGGGGGGGATTTTAGCTCTTGTTGGAACTTTTCTATATTTTTTCAGTAACTGGCGCGTTGAACAGAGCAGTTTCTTTATGGTTTGGGTGGGAATTCTGGGGGTTGGGTTTGGTTTGTTCCAGTTTAAGTTTAGGAGTTTTGTCCGTTTGTTTTTGAACGTTTTTTTCGTTTTGGGAACTTTCTTCATCTTAATCGGAGTCGATGAACTGATTCACAACATGACGATTGATTTATTTTTGGTTGCTTTGACTCTTTTTTGGCTTTTTACGCGAATATCGCTTTCGCAGTGGGATCATGGAAGAATTTGTTACGCTTGCAAAGTTGCTCCCTGTGAATTTACAGATAGAAGAAGAGAGGGTCTATTAGGGTCTACGGCTGAGGCCATAGAGAGCTCCGGCGACGATTAGTATTCCGAAGACGACTACTACGAGTGGCCAAAAGGTCTCAAGTTCTATTCCAGACAGCCAGCCGACTCCCACAAGAATTATTATTATGCCGATGAATATTCCTGCGATTGCGCCGCCGTGGGGAAGTCCAAAACATTCTTCTTCTGCTCGTCTGCGTTCGCGTCTCCAAGGTGGAGCGGATACTTTGTGCAGAGGCGTTCCACATTTAACGCACATTGCTGCATCTTCTTCATTCTTGGCACCGCATTTAGTGCAATAAACCATCAGTCTCTCTCCTATATTCAATACTCTCTATTTAAGGAGAAATCTTCATAAGACTTTTGGTAGAGCGAAAGGAAGGTTGGTCACTAGAACCTTAAAAATAATTTCAGGCTCGCCTTTAAGAACGGTTATTTGTCAATCTTTGCTGTCCGGCCCCAGTTAGTTCCCATAGATAGGGTTTTTTGCCCTTGCGTGAGAGTATGTTTTCAGTCTCTAGAAGATGGAGATGATGAAGAACCACAGCGTAACTTAGTTTAGTCTTTTGTGCGATGGTTTTAGCGTTTGACGCTTCCTTTTCAAGTCGCGAAACTATTCGTGTTCTAGCCGTTAATCCCGGTCGAACATTCCTTTTTATAGATAGAAAAGCCTTAGGGTGATACGGTTCCTTCAGTATGGCTCCCTCAAAACAAATTATCTGTTTAAACAGAAAAAGTTAATCATTGTTTTTAGACACTCACGAAGTCCGCCAACCTAACCTGTTTAGGTTTTTTGCCCTCAAACAAAGAGTTAATCTCCTCCTCCACTAACGAAAGCCTTTGAGCATAATATTCAGGAAGCCCATACTTCTGCACGAGTTGGTGAGCCGCATCCAAGTATTTTTCAATTCCGCCACGATAAACAGTGAAAGTTAAGGCGCCTCCACACTCAGGACACTTGCCAAGAAGAGGAAGCCTCCTGAACTTTTTGTTACAAGTTTTACATCGAAAGTTTTGCGTTGCAAATGCACGGAGGTTACCCGCTATATCACGGATGAAATGGGTTGTCAAAACCTTTCTCGCCACTTCCTCAGCATCCACTGCCATAATCTTCTCAGCCAAAGCGAGTTGACTATTCAACTTATCGATCATCCGCGTTAGCTTCTTATACATGCTTTCACGATTACCCATGTTGATGTTGGAAACTGGAATTGTGTAGCCGAATCCTTCAAACTGCGCCTCAGTGTTTAATCGATGCTCAATCATATCAATAAGTTCACGCATCCTTCGAGGCTCAGTTTTCTCCAAAGTCTTTTCATAAAACACCCAAGGATAATCTGCGGCAACATCCACCTCATGAGCTTGACGTTGCACCTCCTGAGGATTCACCACAGGAATTATCAGAAGCGGCGCATCCATTATCCCACCTATCTGCGCAGGCAAATAAACCCTTGAGAAATTTAAAAGAGTATCCAAAGCAAGCATCAACGTGTCTTCGTCGCCGTCGCAGTCCCTGCGTTTCGCTGAGTGCCAGAGAGGATGAGCATAGCAAACATTCAAATTCGTGAAGCCAACGATTCTGCCGACGATGCCTACTGAAGTGTGAGGTGCCAAGCCAACGACTATGTGTCCAACCAAGTCGTCGACACGTTTTACGTTGTAGTAGGGAGGAAGCTCATACACTTTCTCAAGGAGGTCATCTAAGAATTTGACGACGCGAACAAAATACTTTGCACATTTTATCGGAATAATTACGTCTTGCACCTTCAACTCACATATCTGGTTAGGATTAGCCAGCGGGTTTCCAGTGGAATCATAATGATATCCCAGTTCTCGAAGTCTTCTCACTGGCACTTTGACTTCCTTAGCTTTGAAATGTGTCAGCGGAGCGTTTGTAGCGTCAAACCGTATTGTTCCATCTTTAAAAACAGACAGATCATATTTTGCACGTAGAATACCCTTCTCAATAATTTCAGCCGTTTTCGTTTCGTTAGTTAGGCCCCTTACACCTTTTACCAACGTTGGGAATGTAAGATTCAGCCTTTTGCGCGCTTCATCCATCAGCTTTTTCAAATCAACAGCCTGCTCATCATAGCCTCTAATTGGAACCTTGCACACTGGACAAAAATCTCCTTTCAGAACCCTTCTACAATGGGGACAAGACCTCTCCACAACAGTTTCTACGCCGCATTCTGGACATTTTATTCTGGAAGTTAACACTCTGCAATTTGGACATCTGCGCCTGACAACTTCCACTTTGACCACAGTCTTTTTTGAAGCTTCCACGAGGTTTCGTTTGGAACCACCATTCAATCCAATTGGAAAAAGAACGTGGACGCGAGGTCTCATTTCACGTCTCTTCGCCTTTTCTGGACGCCCCATCCTAGCGCCGACGATCGTCGGAGCCTTCGCTCTAACAGTGATGTTAGTTAGTTCGTGAATAACCTCTAAGACGGATTTTGCACGAGTTATTCTAGCTTTAGGAACACGCAACCCGAGGCAGAAAGCGAACACATGCGCCTCATCGCCTTCTATCTGAACCTTTTTTTCACCAATTTTATGTGGCACACAAATTTTTTCTAGCAGTTCCTTTATCACTTCATCATTTGCTCCAGTTATTTCTTTAACAATCTTATTCTCAACCCGAGTTTTAGAGTTAAGAAGCCAAGAACGCAATTTCCGAAAATCTTCAACAGAGATGCTGGTCCAGAAATATGTGAAGAAGGGGTGAAGGGATACTCGTAGCGTCAACGCTAGGGTCATCGCTTCTTTACTTGTAGGCTTGTTTTCAAACGGGTTGGTTAAGATCTTTTCAAGACGAGTGGCAGAAATCTTTGTGACTGCAGCGGCTTCTTCTACGCTTCCGTTAAAATCTTTTTGAATGGCTCTGCGGAGTTCTTCACGCCACCATTCTTCGGTTATACCAGACGGGAGAAGATGTTTATTGTTGTACAGGAAATCGCCGAATCCTACGAGGATGTCTCCAAGGAATAGTATCTGATCAATTACGTTTTTGATTTGTTCAAAATTTTTCAGCGAAACACGAACCACAGAGCCGTCTCTCAACCGCACAACTGGAGGCTCTAACGTGTCCACGGGAAGAACGACTCCAGCCTTTCCTGGTCCTTCAATGCGCAACTGGGTGCCAGCGGCTAGAAAATTTTGAAGAACCATCATTGTGACTGGGTGAACACCCACTGCTGCTAG
>CAYFTS010000136.1:0-8484 GCA_964346135.1 uncultured Candidatus Bathyarchaeia archaeon
GAATGGAAAAATCCCGGATTGGGTCAATAAACTGGATCTCTGAATGTCTATGCAGAACTGGGACCTATTCAGCCACCTTCTCGATGATGGCTATGTATGTATGAATGCATGCAGAGATACTCAAGAGCTCAACGCTTTTGCGAAGAAGTGGGTCACGCTCACGATAGATAAATTTGGCACGAGAGCTTACGCGAGCGCGTATATGCGAAAAGAATAAATTGTTAGTTAAGCTAACACAGAGGAGAATCAAATAGAAATTTGAAAATAAAGGAGATATGGTGAATATGTCTGCAAACCCACAACTCACTGGAACACCTGTCCTCATTTTAAGGGAAGGATCAAGCAGAGAAAGAGGAAGAGGAGCTCAACATGCCAATATCATGTCTGCCAAGATCGTGGCGGAGGCTGTTAAAAGTGCGTTGGGCCCCAAAGGAATGGACAAGATGTTGATGGACAGCATGGGTGACGTCACAATTACCAGCGATGGGCGGACTATCCTTGATGAGATGGACATCCAGCATCCTGCGGCCAAGATGATGGTGGAGGTGGCTAAGACACAGGACGAAATGGTTGGCGATGGAACTACAACCGCTGTAGTTGTTGCAGGAGAGTTGCTGCTACGGGCTGAAGATCTTGTGGAAAAGAACGTTCATCCCACCGTTATTATCGATGGTTACCGGAAGGCAGCTGACAAAGCTCTTGAGATACTGGAAGATATCGCTATTCCTGTGAAGTCCAAAGACAGAAGTTTCCTGAAGAAAATTGCCATGACCTCTATGGCCAGCAAACTGGTGGCGGGAAACCGAGAATACTTAGCAGATATCGCGACTTCAGCAATTCTACACGTAGCTCGGATGGTTGGAGGAGAAAACAAGGTGGACTTGGACGACGTCATGATCGAGAAGAAACCTGGAGAATCTGTAGTCGACACTAAACTCATCAAGGGTCTGGTGCTTGATAAAGAAGTGGTTCATTCAGGTATGCCAAAACATGTGGAGAACGCTAGAATCGCATTGGTTGATACTGCGTTTGAAGTGAAAAAAACTGAGTTCGACGCGAAACTTAATATTGAAAGTCCAGAGCAGATGGAAGCCTTTCTTAAAGAGGAGGAGAAAATGCTGAGGGACATGGTTGGGAAGATCACCGGGAAAGGTGCAAACATGCTCATCAGCCAGAAGGGAATCGATGATTTAGCTCAACACTTCTTAGCGCGTAAGGGTGTACTGGCCATACGCAGGGCCAAGAAGTCGGATATGGAGAAGTTGGCTAAGGCTACGGGAGGAAAAGTTGTCAATAATCTAGATGATTTGGCAAAGAAAGATTTGGGCTACGCCAAGTTGGTGGAAGAACGTAAGATTGGAGACGACAAGATGACCTTTATTGAAGGCTGCAATAACCCTCGGGCTGTTGCCATTCTGATCCGTGGCGGAACTGAACGCATCGTAGACGAAGTAGAGCGCTCAATACATGACGCTCTATGCGTCGTCCGTGACGTAGTGGAAGAGCCTAAGATCGTGGCTGGAGGAGGAGCTCCAGAGATGGAGATTGCAAGGAGGCTCAAAGAATATGCGGATAAGGTTCCGGGTAGGGAAGCCCTCGCGGTACAGCGATATGCAGAAGCTCTGGAAGCAGTTCCAACTACTCTAAGCGAAAACGCAGGGCTTGACCCCATTGATATAATTTCCGAGCTTAGAGCGCGTCACGAAAAAGGTCAACTCTGGGCTGGAGTGGATGTTCACGGCGGCGAAGTGAAGGACATGAAAAAACTGGAAGTTCTTGAACCGTTAGCGGTCAAGAAGCAAATCATAAAATCCGCCACAGAAGCCGCGTCAATGATCCTGAAGATCGACGACGTAATTGCATCTGGCAAGATGAAAGCTCCGCCGACACCGCCGAAAGGTCCTCCGGGAGGAGGATACGGCGGAATGCCTCCATACTAAAAACACACATGCATTCACGCGCAGAGTACCAGCGTGTAGATTACGCTACATTTCTCTCTTCAATTTTCGTCGACATCTATTGCAGAACCCGTCCCTTTTGATCGGATATCCGTCCAACAATCTTGCATACATTAGATCGATTGGTTCAGCGTGATGTCTCAAACCTTTATTGTGACCCAAACCATGTGCCGCAATTTTGGGAGCAGTTCTTTCCTCTATTTTGAATAGAGAAATCATACCTGCTTCGTGTGACACGTAGTCACGGATCAGGTTTATTACCTCCTCGAACATGCCAGACTCTAGTCTACGATACATAGCTATAACAGGATCATACGTAACCGCTAGCAAAAGACCCTGATTTTTAAGCCTATCCTTCTTTCTTCTAATTCTGATCATCAAACTACTGAAAATGAAGGCTTCATAAATCTTCTCTTCAGATTTTATTCTTAAGTCGTGCTTCAAATTTATGTTCCCTAGATAATTGATGCCTTGCCACATGCCTTCTGGAAAGTAACAAAATGCTTCCCATACAATCTCCAACGAGTTCTCCCTAAACTCGGGTTCTTCATTGATCGTGAACACATCTAGCGTCTGCACAAGCTGGAGCCTCAGCGGCGTTGCATGTATATATATAACATATTACGATTTAATAAACATTCACAATCGACGAAAAACAGCAATGCATACAGGTCAACATTTACGATCAATAATAAAATAAACTTGGAGAGGCTTAATTGCTGTGAGTGGAGTGGTATGATCTTTCTGAGGTATGACAAGGGAAGTCTTCTCATCCATGGCGAGGTTGGAACTCCCTACGGTCAGTGGGATCCAAGAGCGGGCGCTTTCAGGGCTATGGCAATATACTACCGGGAGGTTTTAGCTTACTTGAACAGGAGCCGCATGGTTTACCGCGATGAAGCAGCTAACCCGCCTCCCGTCTCTACCCTCTCCTGCAAAGTGGAGCTGCGGCCCTACCAGAAAGCCGCTCTAGACGCTTGGTTTGACGCAGGTAGAAGAGGCGTCATTGTTTTGCCCACCGCAGCTGGTAAAACTTTTATCGCCTTGAAAGCCATCGAGAGATTGAATATTGCCACGTTAGTGGTGGTTCCTACCTTGGATCTCCTAGATCAATGGAGACAGATCCTCAGCAGCCAGTTCGAATTGGAGGTGGGAGCCTACGGCGGTGGAGATGACACGCTTAGGCCTCTAACTGTTTCCACGTATGACTCAGCCTACATCCGAGCCGGGCAGTTGGGAAACAAGTTTATGTTTATAATCTTCGACGAGGTCCATCACCTACCGGCTCCAAGCTACAGCCAGATAGGCGAGATGTATCTATCGCCCTTCAGAATGGGTCTTACAGCCACCTACGAAAGAGAGGACGGCGGCCATAATGAGCTACCGCGTTTGGTGGGAGGTCGCGTCTACCAGCTTGGAGTGGATGCCCTGGCTGGAAGCCACCTATCCCCATACACCCACGAAAAGATCCTTGTGGATCTGACTCGTGACGAACAAAAGCTTTACCGGAGGGAGTACGATGTTTTCGCCAACTACCTGAAGCGTAAGAGGATGATGTTAAGGAGTCCATGGGACTTCCAAAGGTTCATCATGAGAACTGGGGTCGACCCAGAGGCTAGGGAGGCTTTGTTGGCCAGGAACAGGGCGTTGAAGACGGCGCTGAATTCGGAGGCCAAAATCAAAGCTTTGGGAGAATTCTTACGGATTTACGACAAAGAGAAAATCTTGATATTCACCCGCTTCAACCAGCTGGTCTATCGCATAAGTCGACGCTTCCTAATTCCAGCCGTAACCTACCAGACTCCAAGGGAGGAAAGAAAAGAAATCTTGGAGAAATTCAAGACTGGAGAGTACCGTGCTGTCGTAACCAGTCAGGTTTTGGATGAAGGCGTCGACGTCCCAGACGCCTCTGTAGGCTTCATCTTGGGAGGAACAGGAAGCAGCAGAGAGTACATACAACGTTTAGGAAGAATTCTGAGGAAGAGACATGGGAAACAGGCCAAACTGATCGAGATCGTGACCCGAGAAACTGTGGAAACAAGAATAAGCCAGAGGAGACACCGATAGGAGCGACCGGTTTGCTGCCTAGCAGTCTACTCATCACTAGAAGGCGACGAGACAAGATAAGCCCCGTCTACGCTCAGCTAAACAGGGAAAACCTTGGGATTGCTAGGTTGCTCATCCAAACATACAGGGATTACGTGGGGAAGACAAAAGGTGAACTAAGTGGAGCCGCGAACGGGCTGGAGGACATGGGCTACGACTATCGCTATGTCAGAGGCCTCTCAACCCTTTTAGACCGAAGATGTCAACTCGAGCCTAAAGCAATCCTGAACCCGGTAAAGGCGAGGAGACAGATTTTCAAGATAAGTAATAAAGAGGGCTTTCCAACAACACCGGAGGCAAGACGCGCCATTCTTAATCGAGTAGCCAAGGAACTAGAGATCACACTGGAGGAGCTGGAGGAATCCCTGTACGGGGACCTAGAGGACGAACTCCTCTTGAAAGATTTCGACTCTGTTGACCCCGAAGCTCTGGTGAAACAGTACAACCTAAGCCTAACCCAGACCCTTCTCTTTTACTCCACAGAACTCAGCTTCACCACCATCGGCAACTGGCAACGCATTTTCAGGCAGATCAAATGGTTGGGTCTCATCTACACCGTAAGGAGAAGCGACGACGGATACGACGTGAAAGTTGATGGTCCAGTTTCACTATTCAAGCTAAACCGAAGATATGGAACAAGTCTAGCCAAGCTATTGCCCACCATTCTCCAAAATCAGGAGTGGCATGTGAAGGCTAAAATCCTCCGCCATAAGGGGAATAGACGCCTCCTCAACCTGGAACTGGACAACACAAAACATGGTGGAATCATGAAAGCCCTTGGAACTCCTAATGGAAAAGAGGCCTACGATAGCCGTGTTGAGCAGGATTTTGCAACACGCTTCAGGGTCTTAGACACGGGTTGGAAGCTGATCAGAGAACCTGAACCCATTCCAGTGGGAAGGCGTGTGATGATCCCGGATTTCGGATTCAAGAAAGGCGGCATGATAGTTTATTTGGAAGTAGCAGGGTTCTGGACACCCCGGTACTTGGAAGAAAAGATTAGGAAACTCAGTCAGGTAGGCGACGTGGATATGATTGTGGCGGCTAACAAGGAATTAGCCTGCCAGAAACTGGATAAGATAGGAGAAAGGTTGAACATAATATACTACAAGCGCAGAATACCCACAAAACCGATTCTACTTCACCTTAAAGCCAGAGAAAAACGTTTGGTGATGGAACAGACTAAACGCCTTAAGGCTGAAGCCTTACACATCCAGAAGCCCATTATGGAAGCTAGGGAGCTTGCAGAAAGACTTGGAGTTCTGGAGGAAGCAGTGAAGGAAACCCTCATGGAAAGGGAGTTTCCAGGATACACGCGCTTGGAAGACATGCTAATAAAGAAAACAAAACTCAAAGAAATCCAAGAGAAAATTGAAAATCGACTGCACAGGGGAGAGCTCAATCTCGTTGAAGCATCAAGAATCGTCAAAGGCGAGGGCGGCAGGAGGACTGCCAACATCCTAGACGCGCTGGGATATAACATAGAGTGGCACGGCATAAACCCCCACTCAACCAAGATCCGCAAAAAAACAAAGACTTAGAATGCACACGAGGGAGATTTGTATTCATGCATCCGAGTTACGGAGTATGTGCGCCCGCATCAGCCTAACATCATTCCCCGTTTTGATAATGCTAAACCTTTCCTTTATTCATCTTCATCGTTAAGCAGTTGTCTCAAAATTCTTCTTTGGCGTTCTTTTCTGTATGTTCTTAGAACATCAAAGAGCTCTCTAGCTTCACCAGAGCTTATTATGAAGATAGATCTTTCTTTAGCCAAAATGTCACCTCCATTATCACCAAAAATTGTACAATATTAATGGATGTTCTGCAGTATTCTAAATTTATCGGGTAATGTTTGTAAGTATACCTTAGTTATGTGTACAATCATTCGCATTGGTGACCATTAGGACCACTTAAACCATACGCGTGTGTGCGGACATGCTCTGTTGAAAAATGCTTACTATGATACCGTGATATCATTATGTCTACAAACGCGGGTCGATCTAACAGAAAATTTGAGGTTACACCATCACTGTGCTAAAAGATTTTGGTATGTTGAAATAACATTGTTTTCTCAACGATAGTAACATAGTATCACGGTAACATACTTTTTGGAAACACTACATCATAAACATGACTAGTGGTCCAAGTGGTCACCATGATTTCAATGACCAATAGTTATATTTTCCTTCAGATCTGCAAATCCAATATTTATCCTTAAGGGTTTTCAAAATGCGAGAGCAATGCATTTTGTTGCCATCAAAGAATTGCTCAACAAGAACACTTTGACCTGTTTCTCCGTGCTCTTGTAAGTATTTCAGAATTGACACTGCCGTTGCCCGATTAGCTTCTTTGTTAAATATTCTACTCAATTCTAAATCCATATCAGTTATGATTTGTTTAGTTGGAACCCATTCTTTGACGTGATCGAGAGTTATTTGTATTTTTTCGCCTGTCTTTCCATTCTTATCAAGCCAATAATCCACACAAATTGCAATGTAATTTTGAAACCGTCTGAAAATGCCTCGCGACAATGACGCAAGATGGAATAAAGCCTCATCGGTAAAGGGATATTTTGAGAATTTACGTTGGAAGATTTCGGTCAAAGTTTGAGGATCAATAGGTTTGAGTTCAAATTTCTTGAATTTGTTAAGGAAGAAAGTACGGGCTGGGTGGTTGTATTGCGACTCAAAGGATCGCTTACCTTAACACAAATGCTCTTCAACAATTGCACACATACTTCGTGGGCACACTTCCAAGACCCTATGATAGAAGCGTTGTTAGTAGCACATTCACAATAGATCAGACAATCCTTGAGAAAACCCTCGAGTTCGCACCCGGAGAATGGTTGCTTTCCAGCTACATCGCAACAGGAATGGAAAACGTTCCAATATTTATCCAAGCAGATAACGCTGAAAACGAGCTTGATACCTGCCTTGATCGATTCAGGAGTAAGAGAATTGAGTAAATCCAAAAAAGCCAGAAAGCGTAAGCGCGCGCTTTGGATCATAGCAAAATAAGACGTCTGTTTATAGGCATTCAATGCATGCAAGTAACTCTATTCTTAGTTATCACTTTTAGTTATAATCTCAACATCAAAGGTTACAATATAGAAAAGTATATTTAAATATTTTGATATAAGTTTTAAATGGAATTATCCATGACACTAGAACAAAAACCCCGAATAAGCAAAAGACTCAAACGTTTAATGGAGTCAGGAATTTGCCCCGCAGAGGACGCTTCAAAGTACGCCTCAGAACTTAAACAACTAGTGCATGAAATAACAGACGAAAAACTAGTAAAAACCCAGAGCAGATTGTTTAAAGCGCTCGCTGACAAAACAAGGCTAAAAATTTTAACACTTCTCAACATTCGAGAAATGTGCGTCTGCGAGGTAATGGTTGCGTTAGATCTAACCCAGCCCACCGCTTCTCATCACCTCGGAATACTCGAAAAGGCAAACCTTGTGAAAAGTAAACGAGAAGGAAAATGGGTCTTTTACAGCTTGCAAGACAAGCGTGCTGTAAATCTCATGAGAGAAATCGGAGGAAAAGAAACGCAAGAATCAATCATTTAACAGACCCTACTCATTTTTTAGCCAAAAAACTCTTCAATTTAGATAATCATTAATACTGCTCATGCAGTAGAAAAGTGGAGGTGAAATATTTGATCTTTGTTACTCTATGTACAGTTCGCTCGGGAAAGTTTGAGGATGCCATTAGAGCAACGAAAGAATTGCCTAAGGCTCTTCCTGTAGGGGTCAAACTCAGAGCTCGTTACAGCTTGTTCGGGAGATACGATGCAATCTATATATTTGAGGCACCAGATGAAACAACTGCGACAAAGTTCGTTAGAGGACTTCAAGATACTCTTGACACTGAGACCTTCCTTGCTGTACCGTGGACTGAATAGAATTTCACCCAGATTTTCTGGAATAGTCAGTTAGAGCCTGTTGCTCCCATTCCTTACCTTCCTTCAGTTTCTTCCATTCTTGCGCCTTGACAAAACCTCCTATCTGTTCCTTAATTTTTTTAGCGAGCTTAGGTCCAATCAAGGGCAAGCTAGTTAGTTTTTCAAGAGGCACCTTTTTTATGTCTTCAATGGTTTTTAGACCAGAGTTATGAAGTGAGCGAGCTCTTATCCTGCCAATTCCCTTCAAACTAACCAGCGGAAGCAACTCAGCTTTCACTCCCTTTTCTACTCGTTCCATGAGCACTGCTAGATGTGGAAAAAGATCTTTGTGACCAAATAGTCTAGTCAGCTCACGAGAGGCATACAGAAGCCATCGCGCGGTTCCTATGAGTCTATACAGATCGCCGGGTTGAACTGTAAACCTTTCAATGGTCTCGTCTTCCGATGTTTCTTCTATCCATGCGTCTAATACTCCAGCCAGTTTAGCTTCGCCTAGAAACTCTTCATA
>CAYFTS010000137.1:0-31554 GCA_964346135.1 uncultured Candidatus Bathyarchaeia archaeon
ATATGTAACTTAAAATAGTTCCACCGTCAGGTGTAGAAAGCGAAGCGTTAAAAATCACTGTCTCGCCAACGACCGGAGTTCCTGGCAAATATGTAAAGTCAGCGATGGGAGGGGCTGGAATTGCAAGCGAGGGTTGAAATGTAAATGGAAGAATTAGCATCATCACTAACAAAACTGAGTAAACACTTACTTTACGCGACGATGGTATTAGATACATTCCTCTTTTTTCACTCCATTTATAACGCCAAAAGAATCATATGGCATGCACACATTGAATCCGGTGAACATAGAAGAACAATTAACATGCTTCTACATCCAACCAACTGCTAGCAATTTCACCTCCTTACACCTCAAACCGCGGGTTCCAAATAATCAACAATCATTTAGTCTCCATTGAAAAAAAGCATTATGAAGCAACAATTATGATTCAAAACCCATAAACTATCGAAAAACGTCAAAGACAAAACAAATGTAACTAATATCCATTTGTATGGCGCCGGGAGTAGGATTCGAACCCACGCGGTCCAACAGGACCACAGGCTTACTTGCTAAGAACAATGCCCCAGACAAAAGCGCTCTTTCGTTTTCCTTTTACACATTGTTCTTTCGCCTCAAGGCCTGCGCATTATCCGCTCTGCCATCCCGGCAACTCGAATAAAATGCAAGTGTCCCCAACGTTATAAAATGTTCCCTTTCTATCAATTTGAAAGTAGAAAAAGTTTAAATCACAAGTTTCACGAAGTGTCATCGTTACTCTTAAAGGAAGATGAAACTTACCGTGAAATGTCAATACTGCAACAAGGAAGTTGCCTTACCCTTCAAATGTCCCTTCTGCAATCAATATCACTGCAGTGAACATCGACTGCCGGAAAACCACAAGTGTCCTGAATACTGGAGAGCCAAAGCTCCACGTGAACAACCGCCTCCAATCATTGTAGAAGAAACAGAAACAGCTCCGTTTGAGCACACCGTATCTTATACACCACCAATGCTCAAACCTTTGCGGTTCAGTTCCACCGAAATACGGCACCTAACTCTTAGCGCCTTGCTGGTCATGGGAGTCGGACTATCCATCGTCTTATATGAGTCGCTGAGACCAGAAATTTTGGCAATTCTTGTGGCAGTATTCACCTTAACATTTCTTCTACATGAGCTCGCCCATAAATTATCAGCACAACACTTCGGTTTGTGGGCGGAATTCCGATTAACCTTATTTGGAGCACTTATCACTGCTTTTTCAATTTTTCTTCCATTATTCAAAATCATTTCACCTGGCGCAGTAATGATCGCAGGCTCCATAGACAGAGAAACTGCTGGAAAAACCGCTATAGCCGGACCTCTAACCAACATAGTGCTCTCAACCATAATCCTCACGTTCGCTTTGTATCCGGGCGTTCAAACGGTTGCGATGTGGAGCGCAGCTTGGAACGCGTGGATAGCCTTAATTAACCTTATTCCTTTTGGACTGTTGGATGGAGTGAAAGTGTTCATGTGGAACAAAATCGTCTGGATTACGGTGTTTGTCGCGTCTGTGGCTTTAACATTTTTCACTTTCATTCATTTGTCTTGATTAGCCATAAACTTTTGTACTGAAGACAGGACATATTTATGGTGTTGTTGGGGAAAACTATGAGGCTGGATTCATCAGTCAAGAATAAATATCCTAAGTTAACGATTGGCTATGCTGTTGTGCGAAATGTGAAAGTTGAACGAATCGTGAGCGAATTAGAAGAAGAAAAAAGACGTGTCATTGATGAAGTTAGAGATGAATACACTTCTGTTCCTATGCTAGAAATTTCAGAGATCAAACAGTACCGAGAGTTCTACAAGTCCATGAACGTGGACCCCACCAAAATACGACCAGCTACTGAGTACTTGTTTCGAAAAGTGCTTGCAGGAAAGTTCCTTACAATCAACAATCTAGTTGATTCCTGTCTCGTAGCCTCTGTGAAATACTGGGCGATCGTCAGCGTTTACGACTTCGACAAAACGAAGGGCGTTCCAACAGTGATTCTTTCGAAAGGAACTGAAAATCTTCAATTAATTGACGGGAGGAATGTTACGCCAGCAGTTGGCGAGGTTCTGCTACGAGATGATGAAAAGATTTTAACCGCTTACACGCTGGGAGATGCTAAGGCTACGATGGTTACTCCAAAGACCGAAAATGTGTTGATGGTTGCTTGGAACGCTCCAGGAATTAGTCGCCAAAGAGTAGAAGATGCTTTGAATGCGGCTATTGAGTATGCAAAAAGATTCTGTCAAGCAACTGTCGAAAAGAGCGAGATACTTACGTAAACTAGTGTCTCTTAAAGAAGTTCGATGCTTACAAAAACTTCTTCGGGCACACGGATTCTCATGATTCTCCTCATAACCCTTTCTTCAGCGTCAATATCAATGAGACGTTTATGAATCCGCAACTCCCACTTATCCCATGTGGCAGTTCCCTGACCGCATGGAGTCTTTCTAACAGGCACACGTAGCTTCTTGGTGGGCATGGGTATGGGTCCTGTGAACTTCGCGCCTGTCTTGTCAGCGATGGCTTTCAGTTCTCCACAAACGTTTTCCAGCTTCTTGTAATCTGTGCTGGTTAATCGTATTCGTGCTTTTTTCACCATCGCCACATATTCTCCTTAGCATTGCCTCTTATCCATTCTCTAGGTTTTAAATACTTTTTCATTGATTTTGTGGTTTAATACATATGCCTTTGAAACATCTTAGGTTTTCGGAACATCTGGACGCATTCATTGGAGTGAAATGATTGAAATCTGTTCTCGCAAGGTCTATTGCTTCTTCTACTGTTGTTGCTGTTGTTACGTAAGGTTAAATTACTAGAAGTTGGGTCAAATGTATCCATGAACTCCAAAACGGTTTTGGGTGGAATTGCTGTTGCTGTTCTGTTCTTTTTCGGTATCATATTCGCTCTAGCCGCAGGAGCACGCGACGCTCCTACGAGATTAACCATTGCTGTCTTATTGTTCGCAGTAGGCTTCGGAATCGCTTATTACATAACCAAAAAGCCAAAGACGATAGTGCAGAGGTTGGAGTTATCAGGGGAGATTAAGGCTGTTGCGCTCAAATGTCCCAACTGTTCTGCTTCTGTAAACGCTAATAACATCAAAATCGTGTCTGGCGTGCCATACGCAACATGCCCTTATTGTGGGCAAACATTTGAGATAGCAGAGGAACCAAAATGGTGAAGACCCGTTCTTTGCTGGTCATACTACCTGCAATGTTCATTCTAATGACGTTTGTAAGCACTGCAGCAGCACAGAGGCAATATTATTTGGAACACGAATGGGCAAAAATATGGATAAATCAAAACGGAACCATCGATTTGCTTTACGACATAAGTATAACACTCGATTCTGGTCCCAACATAAACTTCGTGTATATTGGTCAACCTCAACGCGACTTCACAATAGGAACAGCCATGGACGAATACGGTCACACATTAGTGACAACCGACGCGAGTTCTGGAAGCGATTACAAGGTGCAAGTCAACCTTTACACGCCCTTAGCGGCTGGGCAAACTGTGAGATTTAACCTCACCACAAACGTTGCCCACATGATATATGAAGACACACAAACCAACGTGGGCATGAGGTTCACTCCGACTTGGTGGGAAGAAGCAAGCGTGCTCGACCTTCAAGTGCAGATTGTTTTGCCTCCCGGGGTCACCACAGATAACGTAACAACAACAGAAGAGCTTTGGAACGGCACGTTTCCTGAGGATGACCGATTATCAATTTATTGGCAAAGGGGAAATCTTTCGCCGAATCAGAAATACACTTTTGGAGTTTCTTTTCCAAAAGAGTATGTGCAGAGTTACGTGACACAACCAACTGGTATAGTCGCCTTTTTACAACAATATGGACTTGCTATCCTGATATTTGGAGTCTCAATCGCTGCAATAGGCGCAGTTGTCTATGTGGTTCGTAAGAGACCATATCTGATACCGACGGTTAGCATAGAAACCCTTGGAATAAGGCACGGTTTAACAGCCGTAGAAGCTTCATATCTTCTCGACGTAAAGCCAACAATTTTAGTCACAGAAATCCTCTACAGTCTCTTACAGAAAAGAGCCACATGGGTTGAGTCCACAACTCCCGCTCTCAAATTGAAAATAATGCAACCCTTTCAGAACAAGACTGGGACGACGGAAACGCCTCTCCGATACTACGAAATAGACTTTCTCAATGCAATCAAAGAAGACGGAACCCTCGACGAAGAGAAACTAGCACAAACAGTGGTGTTTCTAAGAGATACTGTCGAAGAAAAACTACGCGGATATTGCAGACGCGACACAGTCGACTACTACAGAAAAATTGTGGCGAAGGCTTGGCAACAAGTAGAACAAGCAGGCACACCAGAGTTAGCCTCGAAAGCTTACGACGAACAACTGCTCTGGCTTTTTCTCGACCCAAACTATCGATCGCGCACCCAAACAGCATTCCGCGACAAAGCCTTCGAGCCAAGTCCATTCTGGCTGTGGTACTGGTATAGCTATCAACACTATCATCCCAAACCTACGTATAAACCAAACATAAAAACACCAACCGAAGCGGCAAAGCCACCCACAATTCCTGGTGCAGATTTCGCGAACAACATTGCAACGGCTGTAGAAGGCACCTCAAACAAAATTGTTGCCAACCTCGAAAAATTCGCCAACGCAATTGTCCCGATGCCAGTTGCGCGCGCAAAATCTTCCACAAAACCAGCTCACCATAAGTCCAGTTGCGTATGTGCCTGCGCGGCTTGCGCGTGCGTATGCGCCTGCGTATCGTGTGCTTGCGCTTGTGCAGGTGGAGGAGTAGGATGAAGGAGGCGGGTGGCGTTTATGAGTTTTATGCGTAAGATGTTTCGTGCGTCTAAGATTCCTCGAGGTCGCTACACTTACAGGGGAAGAGGTAACTTCAAAGGTTTGGCTCTTCAGCTTCGTGTGGAGCCTGATGGCAAGGGACTATTGGTCATCAACGCTAACACAGTTCTGTATCTAAACGAGACAGCTACAGCACACGCCTTCTTCTTAATGGAAGGCATGATAACAGATGAAGCCGTTAAAAAAATCAAGCGCATGTATCGGGTGAACAAGAAAACGGCAAAGGATGACTATGAGAAGCTAATTTACACCGTGAGCACTTTGGCACAGACTGAGGAAGTCTGTCCCATATCTTTTCTCGACGTAAAGAAAGTGGAACCTTTCACCCAAGAGTATTCAGCGCCCTTACGTATGGATTTGGCGCTTACTTTCAGATGCCAGAATAATTGCGTTCACTGCTACGCTGGGGGGCCGCATGAAACTTCTGAGCTCACCACAGAACAGTGGAAAGAAGTAATTGACCGCCTTCATCAGATTGGCGTGTTCATATTGACCTTCACAGGAGGCGAACCAACCCTGCGGGAAGATTTGCCAGAACTGTTGCTTTATGCGCAAAACAAGGGAATAGTCACTGGACTTATTACCAATGGCAGAAAACTGAAAGAAAAAACCTACGTTGAAATCCTTGAGAAAACGGGGCTAGACTTCATTCAAGTGACCCTTGAATCGCATGAGCCTAAAATCCATGATTTAATGACAGCGACCAAAGGAAGCTGGAAAGAAACTGTCGCTGGAATCAAAAACGTCATTCCAACACAGATTTACGCGACCACAAACACAACCCTCAGCAAACACAACGCCTCATATTTTTTGGAAACCATAGACTTCCTAAAAAAACTCGGAGTTGCTGCTTTTGGATGCAATAGCCTGATCTACTCAGGAAAAGCCAACACTATAAGTGAAGACTTCGTCTTGCCACTCGAGACACTGAAAGAACTTTTACCAAAGATTCATGATAAAGCTGATCAGCTTGGACTGAAGTTTCTATGGTATACTCCAACTCAATATTGCCGTTTTGATCCAGTTAAACTAGGTTTAGGCGTCAAATCATGCACAGCGGCGATGATCAACATGTGTGTTGGACCGAATGGTGATGTTTCTCCATGTCAAAGCTACTTCGAGGGCCTCGGTAACATCCTAAGAGACGATTGGCAAAAAATCTGGAATCATCCACTTGCAGTGAGTATAAGAAATAGAGAATACGTGGAGACAAAATGTAAAGACTGCCCGCAATTGCAAATCTGTGGAGGAGGATGCCTGTTGGAACTGCAGAAAAAGAACTACATTTGCGCCGAAGCTCAGTAAACACCTCCACATTTACCCTTGCTTTTGGAAATCAGATGACATATAGAGATGTTGCAAAGGAGCGTCTTAATCTCCAAAAACAAAAAAGGCTTTTAACAACCACAAACACAATAAGCGAAAAGGTGAAAAACGTTGGCAGTGGCACAAAGAAAATTCTTCGGAGAAATAGGCGCGCTACTCGACAGAACAGTTATGGTGACAACAATAAACGGGAAAGAATATACAGGAACCCTCACAGGGATAAACCCAGAAACACTGAGCCTCTGCTTGGCAGAAGCCAAAGATGAGAAAGGAAGAATAATTCACAGAGTATTCCTGAACGGTGCTGTTGTGGCCCAAATCTTTGCTGTTGAGAAGCCTTTTGACCTCAAAGCATTGGCTGAACGCCTCGAAAAAGTTTTCCCAAGACTAGTCAGGCTATATGAAGACAAAGGCTTCATCTGGGTAATGGACAAGGTTAAAGTTACTGAAGATGGTATTGTAGAGGGCACAGGACCAGCCGCTGAACGAGTCCAGAAAGTATACGATCAGTTTCTCAGCGAAATCAAGACCTAAAATGGTTGTCTAAAGTTCCTTCATAAAAGTTTTGCGAACTCACCTATCTTCTTGCGCGCGTATACTTCCCGCGTTACACTATCTTGAATCTTACGGACAGGTCTGCCAATTATAGGGGAAAGCCCTGCTGCATAGACCGTCATATTTACCGTATAAATGCCTGCAGCAACCAAGCTCCATCCAGGATCTCGTTGCTCCCACACCCAAGTCAAGGAATCACCAGCAGGCACATTTAAAACGGCACCTTCCCATAAGCCTGGTCCAACGAGACGACCCTCTGAATCTATTATAGTAGCCCATGCATAATCTGGAAATGCTACGGTTTTGGTGCTGTTATTCGTGAAGGTTATGGTGACATTTTCTTCGCGTTAATAGACAGTTTTATCTATCTCTAGAACAAGACCGTTTGAAACATCCTTCCTCGACAACTCAACAGATGGATGCTTGTTCAGCATGTAAGCGTATGTTGCAACAACCCCAATCAACGCAACGAAGAAAATCCACAACGCAAACGGAGTCCTCTTTGAAAACCTCTTTAAAACCACTCTTTTTCCACTTCTCCTACCCACTATTATTCCTAGGTTGTATCAATAATTTAAATCTTAAAGAAAAAATATGCGCGCGCTGATCTCTTTCATTACGAACTGCTCCATTTCCACCCTATCCCCTTTTAAACTAAGGTGCCGTAATAATGATGACTCTAAGATTCATTACATTTGTTCCCGTTGGCTCCGTATAAACTGCATCTTTAAGGTCTCTTAGCAGGTGGGAGGAGTTATGCTTCATAAGATTTTCGTATATATCTATGCCCATTTCCTTTGCTCTTTTTGACGTATAACCATCAGTGATGCCCCCCGCTATGTCCGTAGGACCATCCGTTCCATCGGTGTCTATTGCTGACACTGTGATGTTTTTACTCCCATCTATTTTCAGGGAAAAACCAAGAACGAATTCCTGATTGCGTCCACCTTCTCCATGTTCTCCTTTAATTGTGACAGTTGTCTCTCCGCCAGAAATGAGGACGCAAGGGGGCTTGAACGGTCTGCTGTTCTTTTCGATATGCCTCGCAATACCTGCTAAAACAATGCCCGCTTCTCTGCTCTCTCCTTCTATCATAGTAGATAAAATTGCGGAGTCAAATCCCAACTTTTTAGCTCGGTTCTTCGCGGCTGTGCATACAGCTTCATTGTTGGATATTACAAATGTGTGAACTTTCATTCCAGTGAAGTCTTTAGGCGTTTCTAAGCTTGGGTCTGTAAGTCCCTTTTCAAGGTGAGTTGTCACCGAATTTGAAATTTTCTTCCATAATCCATATTTTTTCAGGGCAAAAACAGCGTCTTCAAATGTAGATGTGTCTGGCACTGTTAGGTCAGTTATGTAATCTAAAGGGTCTTCTATAACATCAGAGACTGTTAGGTTGACTATTTCTGCAGGATGAATGTATTTGGCGAGTCTTCCACCTTTTATGGCTGAAAGATGTTTTCTAACCGCATTTATCTCTTGGATTACAGCACCGCTTTTCAGAAGTAGATCAGTTACTTTCACCTTGTCCTCTAAACTTATTCCGTCAGTCGGTAGTGGTGCTAATGCGGAACTGCCGCCAGTTATTGTGCTGAATACGAGGTCGCCTTCCTTTGCATTGTTAGCTATTTTTACCAGTTTTTTTGCGCCTTCTAGTCCCTTTTCATCTGGTATGGGGTGGCTAGCCTCTATCACCTTTATTCTCTTCAGTTTACGTTTTTGTCCTCTCTTCACAATTATTAATCCATCTTTGATTCTTTCTCCCAAAATGTCTTCTAGTGCCATCCCTATGGGCATGGTTGCCTTTCCTGCACCCACCACGTATATGTCATTTATTTTTGAGAGGTTGAATTTTAGATTACTGACAATTAGGTTTCCGTTATCAATGTGAACTATCTTTTTGACAGCCTTGTAGGAATCCACTGCCTCCAAGGCATGTTCAAGTATGTCTAGAACGATTTTCCTTCCTTTGATGTTGCCGTGAGAGAGCAATTCATCCTTATTCTTTATTATCATTAAACATCCCTTACATGGCACATAATCATTCTTTATTGAAACGAAGGCTTAAATGAACCAGCGAGATCGAGGCTCTTCCTTTGTTTTCTCTTCTACTGGAGTAATGCTCAAACCAAAAGACTCAAGTATTTTACGAGTTGCCTCCGCAGCCACATCCAGCTTACTCAAGTTCACTTTCAAACGCAACATTTTGCAAACTGCCTTTAAAACTTCACGGGCAGCCGCTGCGTCGGGATATAGACCAGGAGTTTCAGCTAAGAGGCAAAAACCGCTCATACCTTGTAGCTTACCCAATCCTACAAGAAGTCCTGCCACACCAAAAATGTGTCCATGAATAATTTTGGCGCCGAGACTTAAGGCTTCACGTAAACTTTCAGTGTCAGCGGCTGCACAGTACAGCTTCGGCGTTTCAATTCTCTTTTCGTATTTTAAGCCGCCAAGTGTTATTATTTGGTTACCCCCCAATTCTTTTGCGATTTCCAAAACACGTCCACACAGTTCATATTGGCCCTGCGTAGTCAATGCCTGCGTGTTACCGTAGAGTACAATAAGATCGCGTTCGTTTTCCCTCCCCTTATGATAGTAAAGTTCGTTTAGTGGAAACCGTGTTTTACCCTTGTCTGTGGATATGGTAAAATCTTGAAAAGATGATGAACGGATTTCTGCAAACATTTTTGCCTTTAAATCCTTGATGAGATGTAATGCAGCGATGTTTGCAACAAATCCTATGCCGGGTAATCCTTCAATTAAGACTGGGTTGTTTAGAACAGGTTTTTCATGTGTCAGAGTGGTGCAAACCACGCTTCGATCTCTCCTTTTTCCAACAGCATAATTAAGAGATATCCAGTAATATAAGATGATTTGGCGGTCATGGTTCATGTCCTTTGAAATACGTGACAGAGATCTGCTTGCAAGGATAGGTAGACTTGAAACTAAAGGAGGAACAATTGAAACTCCTCTCCTTCTGCCTGTCATAAACCCCATGGTTCAATTGATAACTCCTAGAACCATACATGAAACTTTTGATTGCAGAGCACTTATAACAAACGCCTACATCGTGAAGAAGCACTTCGAAGCTGAAACTGTTAGTAAAGGGATACATGATTTTTTAGATTTTAAAGGCGTAATTATGACTGATTCTGGAGCCTACCAAATTCTTGTTTATGGAAACGTGGAAGTTGCTTCTGAAGAAATTGTTCGATATCAAGAGGAAATCAACACGGACATTGCTACCATATTAGATGTACCAACTGGACGGATAGCCTCCAAACAACACGCACAATACACAGTTAACGAAACCATCAGTAGAGCAAAAGAACTGGCAAAAATCAAAACGCGTGAAGACATAATATGGGTCGGACCAGTTCAAGGAGGCATGTACTTAGACCTCGTTGCTCGATCAGCAAGGAAAATGGGAAAACTGCCTTTTCAAATCCATGCTTTAGGAAGTCCAACATCAGTTATGGAACAGTATCGCTTCGACATCCTTGCTGATATGATTCTAACGGCGAAAAAGAACCTGCCACCAGAGAGACCACTCCATCTTTTCGGAGCTGGGCACCCATTTATGTTTGCGTTAGCGGTAGCATTGGGGTGTGACTTGTTTGATTCCGCTGCTTACGCAATTTATGCTCGAGATGAGCGTTACATGACTGAGCACGGAACCACTAGATTCGATGAACTCGAGTATTTTCCATGTTCATGCCCAGTTTGCAACAAGAACGATCCGCAAAGTATGCAGGCACTGCCAAAAGTTGAAAGACAAAAAATGCTTGCTCAACACAATCTTCACGTAAGTTTTTCCGAATTGAAACGAATAAAACAGGCAATAATAAAAGGGCGACTCTGGGAACATTTAGAGTTAAGAGCACATGGGCATCCAGCTATACTTCAAGCCTTAAAAAAATTGAAGAAACATAGCGAATATTTAGAGAAACAGAGCCCTGTGACAAAGAGCAGAGGTCTCTTTTTCTTCAGTTCCATTGGGTTGAGTAGACCTGAGGTCGTTCGTCACAGAGAGAGGCTTTTTGAAAGATATTCACCGCCAAAAAAGACGCGGTTCCTTGTTTTGTTGCCTCAAACTCAAATGAAACCCTTTCATAAATCCAGAGAACATAGAAGAGCTTTGAAAGTTGTTCAGCAAAGGCTAGGCGATAATATCAGTGAGGTTCACATCTGTACATACGCAGCGCCCTTCGGGGTAGTACCTCAAGAACTTGACGAGGTTTATCCTCTTTCTCAATACGAAATTGCAGCTCCATTCGATGCTGAGACAATAGAATATACTGCGAAACAAGTTTCAAGCTATATCGCAAACACGAATTACAGTGGAGTAGTTTTGCTTGAAGATTTTGAGACATGGAAGGGAAAAATTGCAAGAACTTGCAAAAAAGCTTGTACGAAAAAGAAAGTTTACTTTAAGGCAATGTCTGTGGAAAACCCTTGGAATAAAACTGCTCTCGAAGATCTTGCAATAATACTGGAAAAATTGTTTATATGAATGGAAATGAAGATGTGGGCAAAAACCAAAAGGAGATGATATGTCTATAATTGAACTACAGAACTAAAAAGAAGCAAGTTTAGGTTATATTCTACTTTCTGAAATAAGCCTTATTTCAATTGTTAAGATTCTGTGATGTAGAGAGGGATCATGATTGGAGCAGACATTGAATCAAAAAACGTTCATAGAAGTCAAAAACGCATTGAAAAAAACCCTTCACACTCTAATTGACCTTGATTTTGAAGATGGAAAGCTTGACGAAGCAATCAAAAGATTCTTGGATGCTGAAAAAATGCAAATAAACTTAACATTTCATCTTCATCCAAACGATGTTATCTTCGTTAGGAACCTGGAAAACGACAAAATTCCTCAAAAAATATTAGAGCGAGTTAAAAAACTGAGACGCAACCATAGTATGTAATATTTTTTCCATCTTTACTTATATTTTCTTTTATCATTTAATTCATTGCTGAAGACAAATGATACAAGTTTATGCATTTTTGTATTTCAAATGATAACAAAGATTAAATAGTTAATGAACTCTTGTTAATCTAAGAATTCAACGAAAAGTTTTCCCTCTAGTGGGAAAATAAAAAACCTAGAAGGAGGCAAAGGAGAAGTTGACAAGTTCCGGAAGAGGTCGATTATTCAGAAGAAAAGACGGCAAATACCTGATATATCTCCCCAAAGACCTAGCTGAAGACTCGATGTTTCCCTTCAAGACAGAAACATCAGTGAGGGTTAAGGTGTCTTTTGACATCGGGGGGCAAACGCTTATTATAGAGAAGTATCGTGCGCCCCAATAAATAAGTGGCACACTAAATATACAGACGTGACCTCCATTCCCCTTTTTTGCAACCGCATTCCGTAGGCAATACTATATATTATAACAAAGAACTCTAAATGCGCAGATGGAAACTAGATGATTCGGATAGATTTACACGTGCACACAATTTTCTCCGGCGACGCAACAATCAGCCCAAAATTTATGGTGAACCAGCTCTATTCTCATCAATTCATTAAAGGAGTCGCCATAACAGACCACGACACCCTTGAAGGTTACGATCGTGTACGAAAACTTGCTGCCACATACGAAGATGTTCTCATCATTCCTGGAATAGAAGTGAGCACACAATGGGGGCACATTAACATTTTAGGAGTTGAAGAAAAACCGAGAGATTGGTTGACTATAGAAAGAGTCATTGATTTTGTAAGAGAAAGAGGAGGTGTTATTGTAATACCTCATCCATATAGAGGATCAAGCATAAGTGAAAGGATTAGAGACATACCAGCGGATGCAATAGAAGTTTATAATCCCCATTTAACGTACGAGCAAAATAAGATGGCTGAAAAAATGGCAAAGGCAAGAAATTTGCCAGGAGTCGCTGGAAGCGACGCTCATGACCCCGGAGAGATGTGGGCTGCTTACACAGAAGTGAAAGCTGAGCCAAGAGTTGAGGCAGTCTTAAACGCTATAAGAATGGGTTTAACAAAGGCAAAATCAGCAAGACAGCCTTAAATGTTTAAAAGTCTCAAAAACAATTCTGGGACAATAAATAATCAAGTTCGTTCAACAATGGAAGGTGAATCAGATATCGCCAAAAATACGGTTTCTCGGAGGCGCCAGAGAAATTGGAAGAATAGCGCTGGCTTTAAGGACGGAAAAGTCTCAGTTGTTGTTGGACTACGGTATTATGGTGGGTCACGAACCAGGTTTTCCCATGCACATTCCACCTCGAGAGGTCGACGCTATCGTTCTATGTCACAGTCACTTAGATCATTCAGGCGCTGTTCCAATTTTTCACATCAGAGAAAAGAAAACTGTTTACGGTGCACAACTAACTTTTGAGATAGCTGAATTATTGATTTCAGATTTAATTCATTTGACTGGCTACTACCTTCCTTTTGAATATCTTGAGTTACGTTCAATGATGAGAAACTGTGTTCATCTTGATTATAGAAAGAAACAAACCGTGGGAGATATTCACTTCCAGCTCTTAGACGCTGGACACATACCTGGAAGTGCTCAAGTTTTAGTGGAAGCGGATGGAAAGAGGGTGCTCCACACAAGTGATTACAACACAAGCGATACCCGTCTTCTTCGTGGCGCTGACCAAGACTACAGGGAGCTTGATGCGTTAATTATTGAAAGTACCTATGCTGACGAAGATCACTCTGATAGAACAACCTTAGAAAAGGAATTCATGGAACATGTTACTGAAGTGGTGGAGAGAGGTGGAACAGTTCTGGTTCCCGCCTTCAGCGTAGGTCGATCACAAGAGGTTGCCTGCATACTTGCAGCCCATCATTTTGAGTATCCAGTTACCATAGATGGAATGGCTCGCAAAGTTAATCGAATATTGATGAGACACAAAACGTACATGGGAGATCCTCAGTTGTTTATGAATGCAATGCACTCTTTAACTTGGGTTGAAGGCTGGAGAGATCGAAGATCAGCAGCCCGTAAGCCGGGTGTAATAATATCTCCCGCAGGCATGTTAAAAGGTGGTCCAGCCGCATTCTACATACAAAAATTAGGTAAAAAAAGGGATAACGCTGTTTTTCTTGTAAGCTTTCAGATCCCGGGAACGCCTGGTCGGGAGTTGCTGGATAAGGGTAGATGTGTGATTGACGGGAAGATGCGCAAGATAAAAGCTGAGGTTCAACACTTCGATTTCTCGTCTCACTGTGGAGCCAGTCAACTTCAAGAGACCGTGAAGAGGTTGAAGGGGAATCCCACAGTATACGTCACACATGGAGCTGAAGGAAACTGTGAAAGATTTGCACGATGGGTGAAAAAAGAAACAGGGCTTAAAGCAGTTGCTCCGAAGACAGGAGACACCTACACCATCTGAAGAAAAATATATTTTGATGTTGTGCAGAGAGCTTTTATGATATGCGCAAGTTTTATCGTATTTTTTCTGCTAACACTTTGTCTGCGTCTTCTAATCCTAATCGTTTCAGCACTTCTGTTCGTGGTATTCCGTTCTCATCCCAGCCAGCAGCGTCATAATATTCTTTTTTCGATTCCTCAAATTTAGTTTTATCAATCTTTTTTCCAGCATAAGGTCCAGATGGCAACGGCTCATAAAACCTTGCTGGGTTGTCATCGTGCACTTTTGAGTCCCATTTGAAGTCGGGTCCACTTAGAAGCAGAAGGGTTCTTTGTAGCTGAAGTATCCTTAACGCTGATGTCTCGTACCATTCTTTATGTCCTATTTCCCAACCGGTGACTGCTTTAAAGAAGTCCCATATTAGATTTTGCGACGGCTCAAAAGTAGTGAACCAGCAATAGACGCCTGAGTCATGAAGAATTATAGCTAATTCACTGTCACCATGATCAATCGGCATATAAGCTACTGATGTGTGGTCTCCACCTTGTACAGAGCAGGCGTAAGATATGTCTGTCGTATAGTCTTTTCCGCTTCTAATTCCATGAGCGCCAAGGGCTATTCCTTTCACCTGAACTGCATACTGCATCACATCTTGTCCCTTCATTTTCTGTATTTGAAGGGCAGCCTTGTAAGAACCATCTGCTAGTATCTTGCCTATTCCTTCCCTAGCAGCAATCTTTTCAGCCAACGCAGCGAAGGCTTTTGCATCTCCCCACTTCAACTCTGTGCCACCTAAGTCTTCTTTCGTTAAGATACCTCTCTGATAAAGTTCACCAGCAAACCCCAACAAATTTCCACACTGTATGCCGCAAAGCCCCAAATCATCCATTAAAGATGACAGGTAAACCACTTCTTCCGGGGTGAAAATGCCTAGATTTGTTCCCAAATAGGCTTGAAGCTCATAGTCAGGATTATCTCCTATGGCTCCCTTAAAAGGAGCCACTTTGACCATCGCAAGTTTCATACATGTTATAGGACAACCGAAGTCTCCCCAATATCTTTTTATCCAAACCCTCTGCTCGAACCTGTTCACTCCAAAACTTTTTTCGTCATGCCACTCCTCCTGCCAGTTTCTAACAGGCTCAGAACTGGTACTAGCGCCCACCTCATAACCCGCGCCACTGGTGCCCCACCGCCTGAACGCGTCTCTCTTGTAACATTCCTGTGACACTTTTTCTATGAGCATTTTCACTTTCTCTATATCATCTACTTCGGGCAAGGGCCCTGTGCCTTTAACCACCAACGCCTTAAGATTCTTTGAACCCATCACGGCGCCGTATCCACCGTAGCCTGCAGCATGCGCCCATTTTCCCATCACCGAGGCCACCTTAACCCTGTTCTCTCCAGCGGGCCCTATGTAAAGTATTGCGGGTTCCTTCCACATACCGTAACGTGGAAAACTCTTTTCGAGTTTCTCTCTACCCTCTTTCGTAAGTATCTTCAGGGTTTGTTTTCCATTTTTACCCCAAACTTGGCTTGCATCATTAATTTCAATTTCAGAATTTGCGATGAATAAGTAGCTCGGTTTAGCAGCCTTACCAGTAATAATTAAGCCGTCGTAGCCAGCACATTTAAGTTCTATTGGAAACTCTCCAGCAATTGTTGAGCCAACTACACCATTGCTCTGCGGAGACTTCCCAGATATACAGATTCTGCCTCCTGGGAAGAAACCGGTGAGAGGTCCAGTTAGGGCTAGAAGGATGTTCTCTGGTCCAAGAGGGTCAATCGTTTCCCATTGGGTACCCAACCTGTCCCATAGGATTTTGGTGGCTAGACCTCTACCGCCTATAAACTGTCTTAGAATGTTCTCGTTGAAAGTTACATTCTTTACGTTTCCTGTTGAAAGATCGACTTCCAGAAACTTGCCTGCGTATCCCCGCATTTTCAGATCAACTCCTCTCCAGCTTCTCCGTAGAGATTGATAACCAGGTCTCGCGTTATCTCCTCGGGTGTGCATGCGTACAGTTTGTAAGCGCGATCACGGCCTGAAATTTTCTCGTCTGCCTTAGAGATGACTCTAAGAGCGCCCCATTTTCCTTGCTCACACGTTTTTACGCATTGAGGTTTTCCGCCACAAAGGTCACATATTACCGCGTAATTCTCAGAGGGATGCATATGAGGAACTTTGCCTGGGCAAGCGTCAATGCAAAGACCACAGCCCGTACACTTTTCTTTGTCAACCAAAACTGCTTCTGTTTCTTTACTTACTGACAAAGCGTCTACTGGACAGGACGCAACACACGGGTAGTCTTCACACTGAACACAAAGGTGGGGAACTTCAGCTCCTGGAACAAGCATGAACACCCGAATCCTTGAAGCCTCTGGCCATATCTTATTTTCATGAAAAAGTGAGCAAGCTATTTCACATCTTCTGCAACCACTACATTTCAGATAGTCCCTAACGATCCAGATACGTTTTTGAGAGCTCATCTCTTGTAACCTCTATAGAAGTCTTACGAAATCTTTGATTGGTTACATTTAAATCTAATTATATAATGGGTTCTGTTAACTCTTCGAGACTTTTGCATGTAGATCAGTGAAAGAAATAACCAGCTATCTCTATGACTTTCTAATAGAACGCGCGTGCAAAAGAATAAAAGGATTTTATCCTCATATAAAAACATGTGATTTGAGTTGGTAGAGAAATACTGTCCACAATGTGGAAAGACATCGCCTGAGAACGCAGATTTTTGCTCGAGTTGTGGTGCATCATTTACAGAATCAAGGGGCAAGCAACTTATTGTTGTTACAACACCGACGGTGCCAGGTTACCAGATCGTAAAGGTTTTAGGTGCGGTTCATGGTTTAACCGTGCGGACTAGAGGAGTAGGCGGAAAAATTGTGGCTGGAATCGAAGGAATTTTTGGAGGTGAAGTGACATCGTACACTTCAGAAGCCGAAAAGGCAAGAAGAGATTCCTTGGAAAGATTAATTGAAAAAGCCACAAAAATGGGAGCCAACGCCATAGTCGGCGCAGATTTCGAAACAAGTGACATTCTACGAGGAACTGCAACGTTGTTCTCTGCTTATGGAACTGCAGTGATTGTTAAACCGATTAGAAAGGAAAGCTGAGGGCGTTAACGTTTAAATCCTCTACTCGGTGCTTTACGTGTTCAGGTGAAGGAATGAACTTTGGAAAGCGTGGACGTTGTTGTTGGAATAATTTTGAATGGAAACAAGTTTCTAGTTGAACGCCGCAGGTTGGACGAAAAAATTGATCCAGGTATCGTGTGCTTACCTGGAGGCCATGTTAAAACCAATGAAAGCAAGGAGGAAGCTTTGAAGAGGGAACTGCGAGAAGAGTTGGGTATTGAAGTAAAGGGATTGAAGTTTATATGTAAAAACTTTTACATAGCAAGTAACGGCGAAAGACAAAACGCGTATTGTTTCCTTGTTACAGATTATGAAGGAAGGCCAAGTTGTAAATCGGCTCGAGAGATTTTCTGGGAAGATAATATTAAGAATTTAAGTTTAGAGGTGGATAGGAAAACAATTATGATACTAAGGGAACTTATCGATGCACCTGAATAGCTCTGAATTGTGAGGGATTTAAAAGCCACACTGCATGGATTTCGTACACGATTGATTATATCGCCAACCGTGCACTTCTCTTTTCTATGCACGTGTCCTTAAGTACGGTAAAACTTGTGTTCAATAGGGTCTTTCGAGCTGTCCCATGTGATAATTTTTTCAGGGCGAATTTTTATGTAGATGTATTCTATGCCTTGTGCGTCAGCCCATTCTATGTATTCGTCGAGGTATTCTGTTTTGACGTATTTTGTTGCCATTTTTCGATCAATTTTTCTTTCTATCTCGTTACTTAGTTTCTCAATTTTTGCTGTTCCTTCAATGATCACTGCCTTAATGGGCGCTTTGTCAGTGTCAATGGTAACTGCCACTTTGTTGTTTCGTCTAATGTTCCTTGCTTTTACGGAGTCTTTTGGAATCGTCATCAGAAGCTGGTTGTTTTCCCAAAGGTACCAGACAGGAGTGACATGAGGTGAATTGTCAGGTTTGACAGTTGCTATTCGTGCCGTGTGACCGTCAGAAAGAAAATCCTCTATTTCTTGAGAAGACATAACAATACTCATATTCTTACCCAACCCCTTTCAACATATGAATTATTATCATATTTGGATTCTGCTTCTTAATTTTTGTTGGATGTGACCGCCATTGATGTTACAACGCATGCGCATTTTTTTGTGTATTTGAAATTCATAAAGCTTAGAAATCCTTCACTCAAATTGAATTCTTCAAAGGAGGAAACAAGAATTGGATAAGGAAACGGAACGAATGGTCAGGAAACTCAAGAAGGAATTACGTGTCTTGAGAGCAAAAGCCAAACAAAAGAAAGACGCGAAGATTATGAAGGCATATCAGAAATTGGCGTCAACCTTACATTAGCCTTCCTACTCGTCCGTGTTACATGTCACCCGATGTTTTCTGCATTATTTAGTATACCCTAACTACCCTTTTCTGTCTCATTCTATCTACAGATGACATGCATTTTACTCTCAGCGCGTGTGTGTGCATTTTTCAGTAAACCGAAGTAACATCAAAAAGTAGTTGGAATCTGACGAAAATAGTTAGACTTCACGGATTTCGCATTTAAGTGGAGACATCCCCGAAACTCCCCCTTTTTTCTAACTTTGAGACGACAAGACAATTTCTTGTAGTTCTTCTTCAGAAGTAGCCTTCCCAAATTTAATAAGCTAATTGGTTATCATTGTATTTGCTGTAGTCTTTGTTCTCTTTTCTTCATTTCATTGTAGAGGTATTCAAACCACTCGAATAATTTTGGCATATTATATTGTTTTCTCATGCCTTCTATTATGAGCTTCAATTTTTTCCATAAACCCGTAGTTGATCCGCTCAGAATGTACTCAATTGTTTCGATATTTATGAGTCGTTTGTGTAGCAGAAATCCAAGTCCATCATTGTACCCCGTGATTGTGTGAAGTGCTTTATCAGACAGCGGGTCACCATATTTTTCCTGATATTCTTTATAGTCCTTGAATTCGAGATTCCATATTTTAGATATGTATTCAATAAGTTCGCTCATAGTAACCTTTAGAGCTGGATTGAGTTGTATAATGAGTCCAGTGTGTCTCGTTTTGGCCGCATCTCGCATCTGAAAGATAGCAAAGATCACACCTACTGCTACGCTTATGGCTGCAACTATTGCTGAGATAGATGGTATATCTAACATTCTATCACCTAAAAGAGAAGATTAAGAGAAGTGAGTATTAAAAGCTCTAGTTGAGTAGTGTTTACTTCATCTTGTTTGATATTCATTTTGAACTAATAAATCTCAGAACAACCATTGTCTCTCGTTCTTTGAACTCAGACCCCATAAGATAAGAACAATTCCAGCAACAAACAACCAAATAACATTAACAGATAGATATCCTAGTGGGATCACCATCCTAAATAAGATCGAGATGAGCACTAACGAGCTAATTATCAACATAACTATTCCCAAAGCAACAATTGTCCTATTCATAACAAGTAGCTCCAATGTACATTTCAGTTGCATGCATGCAAAGCATTTCTTATCCTTACTCAAACTACTTTTACGATACGACAAGTCTTGGGCATCTATCTCCGTAAGCACCAGCCTTTAGACATTGCTTGCTTGGTTTCTGGTGTCTACACTACATAAATCTGCTTTCAACTGGAGCTTTACATACGTATTTTTGGCTTTTTCTTTTCTTGAGCCTGAATGCAGTAGTTAAATGAAGAATCGTGTAGCGCCATAAGGTTTTTGCGAAACTAGAAAGTTTTCACAACTTTTAAACCGTTCCTGTCGTAGGCTAGTTGGTTGCTGAAAAGATTCCTTAGACGAGAAACCACTTCAGCATCGTGGGCGCTGGTGTTGAGCAGAAAGAGGCTGGTAGTCTTTTCTGAAGACAGCAGGTCCAATGCATAGCGTAGGAAGGTGAAGGTTTTCTCTTCCCCTATTGTTGCTAGTAGTTCTGATAGGATGTCGAAAACAACACAGATATTGGCATCCCCATAGGTTTCCAACACCTTGTTAGTAGCATCCAGAATTAGAGCTGTGTTTTTAGCGGGTAAAAGTACTTCATTCTCAGAGGATGATTGTGGGGTGGACGTTGAAATTGACGTTAGGAAAAACTTGATTGCTGGCTGGTCCGCCAACTGCGAGTGGATAGGGCTTGTACTGGAGGTAAAAACATAGATGGGTTCAACATTAGCCATGCTCTCCTTAGCTAGGCTGTCGATAACCTTCTCATAGTTGGAGGAGGGATCAAATTCCAAGAGAATCCTACGACCAACCAACCGTTCATGATTCCAGTCTATTAATTTCGAGAAGGAGTCCATGTTCTCGAGGAGGTCAATTGATCTTGCTGGCACGACCTTTCCTTTGCCCATAGCTTTCAGGAGTTCAGTAACTTGTGTCTCTGTCATGCGTTCCACGTTGATGGCGGTGATCTCCATGAGGAAAGGACTAAATACTATACCCGCGGGCTCGTTGGACGTCACCCATTTAGAGATATTTGGGTCGGCCCATCTCGGATCATTCCAGAAGTCTGTAATGAATTTCTGCCATTTCCCATCAATAAAAGAAAAATCGCCGTAATCTTCGATTGATCTTACGTGTTTGAATCCTTTGCTCTTCGCCTCAGCCCATCCGTTCAAACCATCGATAATTGCCCTTTCAAGGTCTAATTTGCCATTTGTCATGAAAAAATCGGTCAGGCTCCCCAAGTCAAGAGAGCCAGCTTTTTCGTACGCTTCCACGTTGATTCCGTGTTCCTTGAGTTTAGCTCTGACTATCTCATTTTCCTCGTCTGGATAATCGTACTCGATCCGATCGCCGCTCTCAAGGCCTTCACGTATAAATGCTGAGAAAATCTTCATCTTATCCGATGCTGACGTATACAATACAATAACGTTCTCGCCTTCCCTGACGTTAAGAACAGGACCAGCCTTCAAAGCATCAGATGGAATAGGATGTTTCTCTCTACGTAGCAAAGAGTTTATGAAAGATAACTTCGGCATCTTGCCATTCCTTGTTCAATCAAGGATTCTCCAAATATTTGATTGTTTTGAATTTGAAATCTGAATATTCAGTATTAGATAGCGTTAAATCTGCACGATCGCATTTATTTCAGAATGACAATTCTGGGAGTCCACGTTTTCCGTTCACCCATCCTGTACCATTAGGTACATCCCAAATCGGGTATACGGTTTTTGGAAGTCCATGATCGGTTGTCCTTTCTCCGTGGTCCGTTAACCGTCCGTTGGCCGTTCCCGTTTTTTGGTTGGTTCCCCCGTCGTCCGTTGTGTGTGTGGGGGTTAAAATTTAACCCAACCAACCAACCGAGACGGACGACGGGTAACGGATTTTCCTATCCTGTTTACCCCTGTTTATGGAAGGTACCTAATGGAATAAGAATGTACAGGATGGTACCATAGAAAAAAGAGTGAGGGGAAAAAACAATCGAAAACCTACCCCCATATTGTCTGCATGCATGAGTTTCTTTTGTGATGGGCTGTCGTTTTTTCATGTCAGCGTTAACGAAGATATATAAGATGAAATAGGTGAAACCACCTTTTTAGGTGAATAAAATGAATCAGGTTACTGATGCCGAAACTGCAAACTCCCGCTGGCGTTGGCTTCACAAAATCGGCGGTGGGGCTGCCCTTATTGTATTAGTATTGTTCCTTGTCGGAATCATCGGCATCATTACCGTAGGTCTGCAACCGACCACCACAAACGGCTGGTTCACGCCATTTGTCAACAATTGGCTCATTGTACTCTTCAAAATCAATGCTGGATTCAACGGGGTTCAACCGAACTCGCTTAGTGCACTTAATCTCTTGGACATTATTATCATGGCTCTTTCTGGCGTTATGTTTCTCGCGTTCTACGTTGCGGTCAGGCGTACTAATAAAATTTGGTCGTTAGTCGCTGCATGCCTACCCTTCTTGGGGATACTAGTTTTTCTCGTAACGAACACAGCGGGTCGCAGCGCGCTATTACTGAGTGGGCTAATAATCTCAGTTGTCATGCTGCGGAGCAATATCTTCAGCAGAGTAAGCGCTTATGTGGGAATTGTGGCAAGTGTACTCCTTTTTTTTGGCGGTGACATAGCAACCGCCATCTTCTCTTCCTCGACTATCATTGCCGTAAACATAGGCATTGGGTATGTGCTTTGGATGATATGGTTCTTCCTGATTGCCCGAAGGCTCTACCAGCTAAGGTAGGTAGCATGCATGCATGAACCTAAAGTAAGTCTTTATTCCTATGTATGACCATTAGAAGTTAATAAATGTGAGAAATATCAATACATCCTGCCTTGTAGAACTAGAAGTTTGATACAGAAGATTCTTCTAGGGCAAATTTTAACTGCAGTTGCCTAACATATGCATAGTACGAAGGGATTTTCCTAGATGATATAATTTTGATGGGATTTTCACCTTGGTAATGAAATAAGATTGAAGGAGGTGAAACAGGTGAAAAGATTGATAGTTTTACTGTTATTGGCTTTCACACTGGTGTTAGTACCAGCAGTTTCGGCACAGCCCAATAAGCCTCTTAGAGTTGAAATGTCGTGGGATATAGATTACACAATTTTCCCTGTGGGATGGCGAGGGACAGTTTCAGGAGACATCAATGGAGATATCACAGTCACCTTAGTTGATGCCAGATGGACGCCACACGACAAGACGGAACACTGGATTGAAACATGGGTGATCGTGACAGCTAGCGGAGAAATCGGGGGAGAAGAAGAAGGTGTAGCCTCCATGACCAACAATAAGGGTAATGCAAGGGGCCGAATAACATATGCGACTGGGGATTGGACGCATTTGATTGGTTGCATATTCCATTGGAAAGGCATCGCAGAGATGACCGATCCGGGACCTCCACCAGAATATCACCTCGATGCCACAATGTTCATATTGCCGAGCCGGGAAACTAACTAGCACGACATCTGAATTTCTAGGTCCCGGTTACCCACTAATTGCCACTGACACAATGCGAATACACTGATGATTTCGAGGATATGTGGGTTTGGGATTAAAATTTAACCCTCTCTCTCTAACTAACTCTCTCTCTACAAAAAACACACATACAACAAAAACAAAAAACACACACGCGAAGATTGAAAAGCTGAACCAGAACATAAAAAGAGGAAATTTTTGGATTTGGCCAGAGTCTTTCGAATCCTACTCTTCCTTTATCAGCTTTCTGTACCTTGCCATCTCTTCAGGAGAAGATTTGGAGATGTCCTTGTTGTGGACTTTCTTCAGATGCTCTCCCCCAACTCTAAAAAGCTCTTCCTCTGTCTCACCACGAGCTACGAAATCACAGTCGATCCCAGCATCTCTACACGCAAGTGTTTTCACGATGTATCACCTCCTTTTTCCTCAAACTTTTGGACCAATGCTTTTATTAGGAAAAAGGAAGTAAGCAAAAAAGATGCGAATTTCAGGAAAATGTGCCTACACCTCACGGATTTCGCATCTCAGTTTTTTAACAATTTCCTCAGCCATAGTTGGTTCAACCTTCAAAGTATAGAGCTTTTTCGGTGTCCGAAGCTTCAATTTCACAGTTTTTCTCAACCGTTTTATAGCGCAATATTCCGCACGCTCAGAGATTTCAACAAACCGGTCCACATCGAAGATTTCTTTAGGCATACGTTTGACCTCATCAGCCATGAATGTTTGAGCTCTTCCATTTTTATTTATTGTGGTGCCCTTTTTCAAAAACCATCTGGACAGCATCCACAAATTACTAAAATAACTACAGCCTCAAACATATGCTCGAGGCACAAGACAATGCCACTAAATCCTAAGCAAGAAAGCATTTTGAACGACAAAAAAGCGATTCTAGCCCTAGATCGAAACGGCTTATTCAAAGAGCAACTTCGCTTTTCAGACAACTTAAGAAAGGCAGTCGCTAATTCTAAATCCGTTAGGTTATCAAAAGAAGTTAAGCTAAGCAATCGAGTTGTTCGTTACGGAGGAGTTAAGAATGTGGCTGTGGCAGGCATGGGCGGTTCTGCCATTGCTGGCGATATTCTGAAAGATTGGGTTGGAAGCGAAGCAAGGGTTTCGATGGAAGTTTGTCGAGGATACAATCTCCCAGCCTACATAGATGCGGATTCGTTGGTTTTTGTGATGAGCTATTCCGGTGACACTGAGGAAACGTTGAGTTGCATGCTGAACGCTGTAGAGAGAGGATGCAAAATTGTGTGCATATCATCGAATGGAGCTTTGCAGAGAGCAACTGAAACACTTGGTTTACCCTTCATTCAACTACCAAAAATGGTTGCTGCTAGGGCTTCGCTCCCCTATTTGTTTGCGCCGCTTCCCTATCTACTTGTCAAACTCGGAATCTTACCTTCAGGAAAGCTTGATCAGGATATGAAAGCTACTACTGAAGTGCTTAATGAGTTAGCAAAGGAGTATGCAGTTAAAGTCCCTGTTGAGAAGAATTTTGCTAAACAGACAGCCATCCAATTGCACGAAACTATTCCTATCATTTACTCCTGCAATCCGTATAGAAGTGCGACTCTCCGCTTTAAGGATCAAGTAAACGAGAACTGTAAGATGCCAGCGAGGTTCGATGTGTTCCCTGAACTTAATCATAATGAAATCATAGGGTGGGAGGCGTCTAACGAGATCACGAGACGTTACTCTCTTATTTTGCTTCGAGGAGTCGAGGAACTTCCAGAGGTGAGGGAACGAATTGAAGTGTTAAAGAAAAGAATCTTCGTGAAGAAGGCTAGATCAATGGTTGAAATAAACGCTCAAGGTAAAACTAAGCTGGCTAGAATCTTCTCTCTCATATTTACAGTGGACATGATCAGCATGTATTTAGCTGTTCTTTACAATCGAGACCCAATGGCTTCCAAAATTTTTCCACTATTAAAACATGACATAACTGAACGCCTAGGAACGTTAAAAAAACTTGAGGAGCAAATACAGAAGCTAGCTCTCAGCGCTTAACATTCTTTAGCTGTTCGAAACAGAACTTTCTAAGCTTTGCCAACGTTGCATGGTCTGCGGTTGGACTTGAAATGTAATATGCAGCCGCTAGATTTGCCAAGAATAATCTGCAATTGTCTGGAAGACCCAGAGCATCGCCGAAGATGTTGCCTGCATTCCAAGCGTCTCCAGCACCAGTGGTTCTCAACACTGGAACTTTGAGAGCAGGCACAATGGTTTCAGTTTTATAGGTAAATGACCCGGAGAAGGTGGTTGTGTGGAGGTCTACCCGACTGGAAAGGTTTTTTGCCAATATTCTGACGCATTCTTTCGCCAATTCGTTGGGTTTTAACGTTTTTTGAAGGTGACTTACCTCTCTGCTCAGTTGGGAGGCGTAACAGAAGACTTCGTTCTCGTTGACGCTGAAAATGTCAACAATGTTTTGGAGAAGAATTTTGTTTACAAGTTTCGGAATGTCCTTTTTTTTCGGGGTTGGATCTGCCGTATCATAGTAGGTTTTTCCCTTTCCTTTCTCTTTGACGTGGCGGAAGACTCCTTCAGCTAGGTCTGTTCCCCAATGTCGTGTTCCTGACCAATGAAACACACAAACGTAGTCGGCTTTGTGTAATAATTCGTAATCTTCTGGAGTGAAGTCATCTAAGCTGAATTCAGGTAGGGAGCCGAGGTCGCTCATCATCACGTTTACTTTTTCTCCTCCATGGGTGAGTTCAAAGGATGTTGTTAGCGCCATTTGCCCATGTGTTTTTACGTGGGAGAGGTCTGCTTCATAGGGGTCTAGATAATATTTGAGTAAATGAAGTCCCAGTGGGCTTGTGTTTATGATGGGATGAACTTTTGCGCCTAAGGCGGCTAGAGCGGCGGCGGTGTTAGCTGCGTTTCCACCCCTCAACTCTGTCTGCTTAATTCCGTGGATGCTTCCTCCCTTGCGCTTCGCAACTTTAGCGAGAGTTTTGGAGAGTTGTTCAACGTCGCCATCATATGTTACAAGCCGGTCTAAGAAGAAGTCTGGCATAACCACCGCGTTGAACTTTCTCGGCTTCAGCTGTTCCAAACAATGAAATAATTCTTCTAAATGTTGAGCAAGCAGAGTTTCTGCCTCCAAGATTTTGAGTTATTTAGAAATAGTCAACTTAAGGCTTTTTAATTGATTTGCTTCATGTCACAGCTGTAATGTGAAACGTTTGTGTTATTTTTTGCTACTTTTTTTAACTACGTATACTCGGTTCATAACTCCTAAAAGAATCGACGTGATGAAGAATTACATATGAGCAAGCTGAACAAACAACTTCTCATTCGAATATTCAGGGAAGCTATGGGAATAGGCATAGCTCTAGCTTGCATCAGCTGGGTTCTAGTGCATTTAATTATCTTTTTCTTTTATGGATATGTTTTAGTTGGAGAAACCAATAAATATATTCTAGTTGGAGAAGTTGCTTTAACCTCTATTGGCCTGTTTTGTCTTCTCATAACCTTCTATAAAGATAGATTTTCGTCAAGAGAATAAAGCTAGCGCTTATCTTTAGAATTGTATTCCTCTCACTGTCGGTATTTCCTCAGGATGCTTCACATCTATGATTTCATTAACGAAGTCAGCGAATTGCACAAGTTCCCTGGGAGCATGTCTACCAGTCAAAACCACATTAGTCTCTTTTGGCACAGTTTCGAGAAATTCAATTACTTCATTCATATCTAGAAGTTTGCAGTGCAACGCCAAATTAATTTCATCTAAAACCAAGAGTCGAGGCTTTTCCTTCAAAACTTTCTTTGCAAACGTTAACCCTTTCCTCGTCAGTTCCTTGTCTCTTTCATCTAAGTTGTCTAATCCAGTCCAGCCTTTTCTCCCAAACTGGTAAATTTGGTAGTTGGGATGGTTCTTTCGAAACTTGTATTCACCCGTGTTTTTCCACCATTTCAGAAATTGAATTATCACAACCTTGTAGCCGTGTCCTAAACATCGTAGTGCTAAACCCAATGCGTTGGTGGTTTTTCCTCCTCCCTCGCCTGTATACAAATAAATGGTTCCGCGTTTCTTAGCCATAACTTTCTGCCTCCATCTTTTAAACGCAGACGGGACACACTTGGCTGTAGTCTGCGAGGGTTCCCTCACTTTCTATGGGTCTTAGAACTTGCACTTCTCTGCTTCCATGTCGGTAAACGGTGATTCCTTTGCATCCTAACCTGTACGCAAGCAAATATGCCTTCTCAATATCATTAGGTGTCGCCCGGTTGGGAAAGTTTATAGTTTTTGAAACTGCGTTGTCGGTGTATTTTTGGAATGCCGATTGCATGCGGACGTGCCACTCTGCATTTATGTCATGAGCAGTCACAAAGAGTTTCCTAATTTGCTTCGGGACTTCTTCTACGTCTTGAATGGACGTCTTTTTTGATGTCATTTTTATCAGTTCCTCACTGTAGAAGCGCTCTTTCAAAGCTATGTTTTCAAACAACGAATTAACTTCAACGAGGCTTCTTCCAAGGCTTTCAGCGACTTCACGAACATAGGCAATGGCAAATAATGGTTCGATACCTTGGGAGCACCCAGCGATTATGCTTATGGTTCCTGTGGGAGCAATGGTTGTTACTGTAGCGTTTCTTAAGGTTTTGAACTGTTTCTCCCAAATGCTTCCTTTGAGGTTTGGAAAGTTTCCTTTCTCCTTGCCTAACTCCGCGCTCATTTTCTTTCCTTCATCGTTTATGAATTTCATGAGTTTTTCTGCCATTTGTAAGCCTTCTTCTGTGTCGTATTTTATGCCCATTTTGATGAGCATGTCGGCGAAACCCATTACTCCTAAGCCGATTTTTCGGTTGCCCTTGGTTATTTTCTTTATCTCAGGTAGAGTGTACACGTTGGCATCCACGACATTGTCAAGAAATCTTACTGCCAGCCTCACTGTTTTCTTCAATCTATTCCAATCCATTTTATTATCGTCAGTTACAAATTTGCTGACATCGATGCTTCCCAAGTTGCAGGATTCGTAGGGCAGAAGAGGTTGTTCTCCACAGGGGTTTGTAGATTCCATTTGTCCCATGTGAGGTGTTGGATTATGACGGTTAATTGTGTCAATAAAAACAACTCCAGGCTCACCGTTTTTCCAAGCCATCATAATTATTAGGTTCCATATTGCTCTAGCCTTCAATGTCTTCACAGCCTCGCCGTTTCTGGGGTTTATCAGTTCAAAGTCACCGTCTTTTTCAACTGCCTTCATAAAGTTGTCAGTGATAGTCACTGAAATATTGAAGTTTCTGAGCACACCTTCCTTCTCCTTTGCAACTATAAAATCCATAATTTCCGGATGGTCTACGCGCAATATGCCCATATTAGCTCCTCTACGGCGACCACCTTGCTTCATAACCTCTGTCGCAGCATCATAAATCTTGGCGAATGATATCGCCCCTGAGGCTATGCCCCCTGTGGTTCTAACAACATCTCCTCTTGGTCTAAGTCGCGAAAAGGAGAACCCAGTTCCCCCACCGGTCTTGTGAATTATGGCGGCTGCCTTCAACGTGTCGAATATACCTTCAATGGAGTCTTCTACGGGTAGGACGAAGCAGGCGCTGAGCTGTCTGAACATAGTGCCTGCATTCATGAGTGTGGGCGAGTTTGGAAGGAACTCAAGGCTGGTCATCATACGGTAAAACTCGTCCTCGTATCTGGATATTTCAGCGTTGTTTTTTCCGTATTGTTTTTCAACTTCAGCTAAACTCTTGGCGATTCGTCTGAACATCTGGCTTGTTGACTCTATTACTTTACCTTTCTCGTCTTTACGAAGATATCGTCTTTCTAACACGATAATGGCGTTTAAAGGCAACTTAAGCTCGTCTGTCACGCCTAGTAAAGCCTTTATTCTTCTTATTTCCGCTCGTTTCTGCCTGTAAAGAATATAGGCTTTTGAGGTTCTTGCATGTCCATTTTCTATGAGAGTCTTTTCTACAATGTCTTGAACCTGCTCGACGGTCGGTATCTCATCTGGCTTTAGCTGTTTTTTCAGCGTCTCAATAACCTGTTCAGCCAGTCTAACAGAAAGCGCGCGGTCTTTGCCACCGATGGCTTTCGCCGCTTTCCATATAGCATCCGCAATTTTGTCGGGGTCGAAATCGACAATTCTGCTGTCCCGTTTCTTAATTTTCTCAATCTTTTTCAAATGAAATCCCTTCAATCAATGTGATTGTCACTTTACACCCATTAGTTTACTATGTCAAACTTAAAAATCATTATATGAGGCGTCATTGATATATGCTAAGCATCATTTTTCTGTGCTTAAAGCTGTGTCAAAAAAGAAAAGAAAGAGAGAAAACAGGAACACAGCTTTCCCGACTATCTACACTACAGAATAATGCAGTTAAAGTATTGATTTCGAATTCATAACCCATTTATGTTCAATTTTCTTAGTAGAAGAACGAAGGATGAACAAAATGTCTATTGAACAAATTAGTATCGCGAATAAACGAGAACTAGAAGAGATGGTTGTTAAGGATATAGAAAGCATTGAAGTAGGACTAACTACCATAGGGAATCAGATTCCGATAAATGGCCACACAAAGCTTGACATTCTTTGCCACGATGAAAATGGACAGTTAGTTGTTTTCAAGTTAAGCCCAACTGAAGATGACATGATGCTATTCGAGGGACTAGGAGCTCTAAATCAACTTGACGCAGTTAAGCATATACTAAAGTTTCACTATCAAAACTTCAAAATAAATGAGGAGGAACCTTCACGACTTGTTCTTATTGCACCAAGTTTCTCAAAAAATCTGCTAACAATAGCGAAGAATATAAGCGGAATGAGAATCGATGTCTACGAATGGGAATACTTAAAATTCGGCGACAATAAGGGACTGCGAATCAAACCAATTTCTATTTCAAAAGAGACGGAAGAAAAAAGAAAGACAAAAAGAAAGGAGCCGAAGGAAAAACCTTCCGCAAAAGTGAAGAAGGAACAGCCCCCTCAAGAGGAAGCAGCAGAACCAGAGCCTAATTTAGACGTAAGCGCAGAGCCAGAGAAACCTAAAAAACCAGAGAAGCCCAAAGAGTCAGAGAAATCTCAAAAACCAATTTCTTGGGAAGATGAAAAGAAAAAAGAAAAAACCAAGAAAAAGTCTAAATGGAGCTTCTAAATTCACAAATCCTCTAACAATACAATTTCGCCGCAATACAACCTAATATTAACTCTTTTCAGTTCTACTGATCAACCAAGACTGAACTAGGTTATGTAACTAATTTTCGCCTGTTTTTCAGAGTTAACTGGTTTAAGATTAAATGCTCGCAGAAACGAAGAGGAATCAAGCCATAGCTCTATCTGAAACTGTTTGGCAACCCTCGCTGTTTCATGAAGCAATGGAGTATTTTCAACAAAAACCCATTTATATGCCTTAGACAATCCTCCACTCTCCTTTCGGGCACACAAATATTGTCAAGCCTCCGAACATTTTCCCACAAATCTTAACAAGTTTCGAGATGGTATAAGGGATATTTCGACATTGGAAATGATTCGAAATTTTATATGTACACCCCAGTGTATTAAATTAGGAAACAACCCCTCAACATTTAAAACGAGTACTTATCAAGCTTTAAGAGACTTCATAAATTTAACTAAATAAAGCAGTGTGTAGAAAATGATGGAAACTTATCCTTGGTGGAATGAAAAACACAAGAAACTTGTAGATGATGTTAGAAAATTCGCTGATGAAAACATATCGCGAGGAGAGGAAATACTGTGGACAAGAGAGTTCCCATCAGATCTCTTAAAAAAAGTGGCTGAAAGAGGCTGGTTCAAAGCCCTAATCCCAAAAGAATACGGAGGCAAAGGCATAGGCGCAACAGGATGCTGCATCATAACTGAAGAACTCAGCCGAGTGTGCTTTGCGCTAGCAGGAGCCTACATAACAACAATGATCGGTGGCACAGAACAACTCCTAACATTCGGAAACGCCAAACAAAGAAAAAAATGGCTACCCAAACTTACCAAAGGCAAACTGCTGGGAGCAATCTGCATATCTGAACCAGTCGTGGGTTCCGACGCTGCTGGCATGGAAACCACAGCGAAACTTGATGGCAACGAATACGTAATTAACGGTAAGAAAAAATTCATAATCAATGCTGGAGTAGCCGACATATACTGCGTGTACGCCAAAACAAGCGATCGTATGGAGGACAAAGCCAAATACACCCATCTCAGCGCCTTCATCGTGGAAAAAGACACACCAGAATTCACTGTGGAAAAAATAAACGAACTCTCAGGATGGTTCGGTCTCCCCAACGGATACTTAGACTTTAACAATGTAAGAGTACCCGTAGAAAACAGAATAGGATCTGAAGGCGACGGCTGGAAAGTTCTCGTAAACGGACTCAACTTAGAAAGAAACCTTTTCGCCGCTGGCATGCTAGGTCCAATGCGAGAAGCCAC
>CAYFTS010000138.1:0-28066 GCA_964346135.1 uncultured Candidatus Bathyarchaeia archaeon
ACAAGACTTTTTCCTTTGCCACTTCTTCCACTGGTGGTACAACAATTTTCTTCTTCAATGGAATGAAAACTTTTCCACCTTTAAACTCTGTGAGATACCTTTGGGGCAAGTATATGCCCTTGCCTTTGCATTTGAAGTGAGCTATCACTTGATCAACGGTTCTCAATGAAGAGACGGGTGTAGTTTCAAAGATGTCAGCTTTCACGTATCTTGTCGTCTTCAAGAATACAACAAGAACGCTCCAGAAAGTGAGGCCTAACCCTACAAACGCGAGAATGAATGATGTGAAAACATATGCTAAGATTATGGCGGTAACGCCTAGAAACAGAAGTGTGTACCCAATTATTTCAGGTGGCTTTCGCCGAGGTTTTATGGGTTTAATCTCTTTTGTCATTGTTCTCAACTTAATCACTTCGAATAGGCTTTTAAATATTTCATGTTGCAGAAGTTGCATAGACTAGGGGAAACGTATTAGGGATTTCCAGACAAGCACGGGTTCGTCTTCCCGACTGCTCATCTCCCTTTTCACGAGGCCTGCTTCACGGGCTTTTTCGAGTTTCTCGTTAAGCGCAGATAATTCAATCCGTTTTCCAGAGAGCTTACGGTAGTGAAGCGCTATTGCATTGCTTGTGGATTTACCTTTTTTGGCAGCTTGATCGACAGCTTTCATGATCTGCGTTTCTTCTTTCAAAGCAAGTTTCGTGTAAGCTTGAAAATTCGATCTTTCCGTCTTTCGCTTTTTCATGAAATTAGACGTTAGCATACCTGCCAGCAGGCTTGCAACCGCTGCTAGGATAATGTGTCCATAACTGCTGATGCCTAGAGCGACTTTGCCGATAGCAAGGGATATCGGAGACCATTCCTTGATGGGTTGCCAATAACTGGCGATGGCAGTGCCAAACGGTATCAACTCGTCTTCAGCGTCATTAATATCTTCTGGGCTATCAGCAAAGGTGATGAGACTTATTTTCACATGTTTTTCCTCAACTCTGGAGCCTGTGTTGAACAGGGCAGTTTCAAACCAATACAAAACCACTTGCACTACGTTTGTCTGAGTGTCTCTGAAGGCGAAGTAGCGTCCAACCAATGGTGGATTCTGTAGGAGTTGGATATCTTTCTGATCTAGTTTTATTACTGGCGGCGCCAGGATGCGATATGTGATAAGGCAGGCTTCCCACGGGTGGAGAGTGGCTTTGGTTTCAGCTATTTCCAGAGTTACCCAGATATTTTCTTGCGAGGTGTCTACGGGCACAAACGCATAGGTTAATGATGCGTCCTGTCGAGCAATTTCTTCGAATTCTGTGTCTCGGTAAACGAACTTGACTGTGTACTGTGAGGTTTCAGGCAGGATTTGAGTGACCGATTTCTCGCTGCCCAATGTTTGAATGGTGACTTGTGCAGGCCCTTCTGTTAGGGCGAAAGCTGGGACTTGAAGATTGATGAGGAGAATGGAGCTTAATGTTAGAACGACTATTTTTCCGATGTCTCTTTTGGACAGTTTTATGGTTAACGGGTTTTTGAGTTTTCCACAGGCAATGCAGAATCGTTGAATACGGGATTGCTTTTCGTTGCAGTGGCGGCATCTTGTTATTTTGCGTGTATTGGTGAAGAGTTGGATCTTGAGAACTTTTTCTGATATGGCGAGTAAGATGATGGTGCCTATGAAAATGAGGATCCAGCCTCCAAGTAAATGGAATACTTGCATGGCGGCTTCTATTCCATACTGGTATCCTATGAGCACGACTGAGATTATACGGATTACGTTGAGGCCGTATAGAAGCGGAAAACCTGCGAGGAAAACAGCGGCTTTCTTTTTCAAGGGTCCACGTGCGACGTATGCAACGAACGTGGCGAATATAGCGAAGCTTACAAGAGAGTATATACCCGCGCAGGCTATGTCTATCGCGAATACGAGTGGTGAGCTTGCAGGTTTATCTAAGATTATGGTTGGTGTTCCATACTGAACGGCAAGCTGCACTGGCAATCCAATTGCTTTAAGGATTTCATAACCAACATTTGAGCTGAAGGAGGATAAGGTTGAGCCGAGGAAATAGACAATTTCTGGCGGTAAGGGTGCCAAAAACAGAAGAAACACTATCGGAAAACCCAGAACTTTCAGTGTTCTCGTATTGAATGCAACTAATATACATCCAGCAATGAAAAGAGGAAAAGACAACATGTGATACTCCAAGGGATAGAAAGTGTAAGATCCGTACCAGTAAAGCAGAAAGGCCGTTAGGCATAACATCACGCCAATAATTTCTCCAATGGTGATAATCCGCCCTTTTGGCATGGGGTCTTTAAGTGGAATAACCGCTCTCAGCATCTTCCTTTTCCGATACAGCAAGTAACCTAGTAAGAACGGCATTATCAACAAGTAACTCATTAACTCATTTTTTGTCGCTTCATTTCCAAGCACCAGTAAGTCTTGATGATATAAGGCTAGAGTTACCAGTAGCAAAGCCGCGACTTTGACGCTTAATACGATTCTGTATTGTGTGAAGACATAGAATGATTTCATTTGACTTGCTCTCCTTTACGTTGGTTAGTGGGCACACGCAAAAGCTTTGATGGTTGACGTTTTCTAAAAGTCGCTTAGAAACTGGTCACTTTTTGTTTTTGATGGAAAGCCGCGTGAACCTAAGTGCGCTGCTACTTCTGCAGCAACCCAGTTGGCGAGTTTCCCGGTAGTTTCAAGCGACAACGTGTGAGTTAGGCCGTAGATCAACGCTGCGGTGAAAGCGTCTCCTGCACCTGTGGGATCTGACACGGTGACTTGGGCTCTGGGTATTTTCAGAATGTTTTTTCCGTTAATCAAGATGGAACCATTCTCACCGCATTTCAGTGCGGTCAACGGAACTTTGTCTCTTAATTGGCTGATAATCTGCTTCATATCCGTAGCATTCACGATGGCTTGGGCCTCTTCTAAGTTTGGCGAAAACACATCGCAGAGCTCTAGGAGTTTGAGAAAGAGCTCTCGGTTTGATTTAATGATGTTGTAAGCTCCTGGATCAAACACTATTTTTGTCTTGAACTGTTTTGCTAGTTCTACAGCTCTTAGAACAGCACTTCGTTGGGGATTATTGACAAGTGAATATCCGGAAAAATAGAGGTATTTGGATCGGCGCAGCAGATCAGCTTCACTGTCGATTTCATGCGTTTCAAGGTTGTCGCTGGCTCCTCTGAAGACGAGAAAGGAACGTTGTTTCCCGTCATTGACGAGCGCGATAACCAAACCTGTCGAAGAATTTTTGTCAAAAAAAATCTTTGGAATGACCTGTGTCTTCTTCAAATTTCGGAGATATAATTTACCGAAAATGTCATCTCCTGCTTTCCCTATAAAGGCGGCTTTTCCACCAAGCGATGATAATCCCACAGCAACATTTCCTGAACCGCCGAGGACGTTTTTCGCACAGTCAACGTAGGTGGTGCCGCCACGGAAGAATTGCGTCGGGTCATGGTTGAACTTGAGTATTACATCTAATAAAACGTCGCCGACTACGGTACAGTCGAGAAAGTCCAAGAATCGAAAATCCCCTTTTGCTTAGATGTGTGTTACTTCCTTCTGGGTATCTCCCTCTTTCCGACGGTCTTCGCTGGGTTCCCTGCTACAATATCAAATGGCTTCACATTCTTTGTGACTACACTGCCAGCGCCGATGATGGCTCCGTAGCCGATTTTTTCGGTGGAGGCAAGAATAATGCTGGAACTCCCAATCCAAACCTCATCATCAATGAATAGATCATGCGTTGATATTTTCTCATCGGTGAGATAATTTCTTTTGATGTGATGTTTATGGCGGAATATTTTGGCCCCTATAGAGATGTAAACGTGTTTTCCGATGGATATTGAACCTGAAAGGTCAATGTAGACATTGTCCATAACGTGTAGGTACGCCTTTGATGAAAAAACTGTGTTTGGAATGTGATGGATATTGGTGACATAAACATTTGACCCGATGTGGAATGGTCTTTTCAGATCAAAGATTGTTTCATAAATACGGTAGCGTAGTTTGATTAGCAGGGGAAGACGGAAAAAATCACTTTTTGCTGTTATCAACAATGCGCGATGGCGCAGAGGAGATAATGCAGTGTGGGATTTATTCATTTTGTGGGTAGCCTTCTTCAGTTACTTCTTGTTGTGCCGCCAATGCCGACTTCAAAAGCTCTTCTGTCTTGGGATTCCACGTCAGATGATGTCACCAGATTTGACATGTTGCATGTATTCAGGGTTGATCACGTTCTGTGGATTGTCGTTCACAAAGTCTATGACATTGTTAATCGACGTTTGCACTAGTTTCTTGAGTGATGTTTCAGTACAAAACGCAACATGAGGAGACACGATTACATTGTCCCTTTTGAGCAAAGGATTATTCCGTTGTATCGGTTCTTCAGAGAACACGTCTAAACATGCACCTCCGAGTTTTCCGTTTTTGAGAGCCTGAACCAAGGCCTCTTCGTTCACGATGCCTCCACGAGCGGTGTTAATGAGTACCGCTCCATCCTTCATCATTCCAATCTCTCCATCGCTGATCATATTGGAAGTATCTTTCGTCAAAGGTACATGAACAGACACAAAATCGGATTTTTCCAAGAGTGTCTGAAGATCAACGAATTCTACACCAGATCTCGTGGCGCGTTCTATGGATGGATTTCTAGTCCATGCCAACACTTTCAATCCAAATCCTTGCGCAATCTTAGCTACGTGTTCACCGACGTTACCGATGCCAATTACGCCAAGAGTCTTTCCCTTTAATTCTTTGCCCACGAATTTGGTGACGCGTGCATGGGCGTCCCACATTCCACGTCTAGTTTCCTTGTCTGCCTGTATTATTTTCCTGACTAAACAGAGCAACAACCCAAACACGTATTCAGCCACGGCTGTAGAGGCATATTCCGGAACGTTCGTCACCGCAATACCGTGCCTAGTTGCAGCATCAACATTAACATTTTCGTAGCCAGACGAACATACTGAAATCATTCTCAGATTCTTGTTTCCAGCTATTGCTTGCTCCCCCAACTCTGTTTGATGGCTCAAGACTACAACATCCGCATTCCCCGTAGTCTCGATGACTTTTTGGATACGCCCCGGGCGAGCAACTAATAATGATTTTGGAACTTGAAAGATACACTTACCGATGTTCTCTAGCGGTTTCACATCTTCTTTTGAGAAGATCTTTCCAACCACCAGAATTTTCAACATGATCATTTCACCCTTCATGTTCAGTCTCACTGCAGTCTTTGATTGCTACCAGCGCGCGCGGACATATTCTCTCAAGATCGCTGTGGTGGCTGACGCTAGAGTGACTGCTAATATGCTTAGTGTAACCGGCACGATGCTTACTCCCCAAGGTGAATAGGCTAGCAGCAGACCAACAAAGGAGACTGAAGCAAAGCTCATTCCAAGACTGAGCGCAATTCTTTCCGTGTCTTTCAACTCGCCTCTTGGCAGTATAGCTCTGACCAACGCGTAGCCGGGAAAACACAAGATGTAGATAGACCCGAACACAATTCGGGCATTCATCACCAAATAGCTGGCTTCCTCGATGGAGAACAGAACTAGCAGCGCCGTGAACGTTGCCGTGAGAACGGTTATCCAATACCAATATGCTGATCGTGAACGCATATAACCTCTAAACTGCCCAAATCGCTTCCGTTTCTTCGGGGCTCGGGGCGCACCGAGTAGACGCGATGACGAGACAGCGGAAAACAGAAGGAGAGATATTGCTAAGAAGAGAATGTTAGATAGAGATGTTGGATACGGTTTTTGCCAAACCACCATTTCATAGATGAACAGCCAGTAGAAGAACCACAAGGCTGAGAATCCAGTCAAAACCTGCAATACACGCCTAACGTATTGTTTCATTGTAGCCCTCATCAACTTTTTCTTATCGTTCATCTTTTTGTGCGCGTCTACATAAGTGAACTTTGATTAACTTCTATGTATTGAAGAATGTATGCATCTACGCACTGTCACAACACAGAGACTACCAAGTCGTATATTAGAATCCCTGCGCAAAAGACGAACAGTCCAATAAAAATTAAAGCGATCATTCGAAGACGCTTTTTCTCTATGATGATCATGGTTTTTCCATAGTAGGAGGAAAGTAGTTCTGAAGCTGCCAGCAATATGATTGCCATACTTAAGAAGAATATGGAAATCTCAGAGACCCATGACGGAAGCGTGACTTCTTCCTCCTTGCTCATAACCGGATCAAGAATACTGCTAATTAAGCGGCCAAGGTTCTAATCTTGTTGAAAACTGTGGTGTAATTTCTGAGTAAAGGGAATGGAGCATACTTCAGGAACTTCTGGAAGTTACGATTTGATGATGCGCGAATATTAAGATAGGAAAGCGGTGCGAGTATGAAGTCAGCTACTTTTGGCTCCAGCAGTTGTAAACTACTCCAATTTGCACCATTGTTTTCCGCGGCTGGGTTTCCAGTAAGTTTCAGAAGTTTGAGGCGAGCTGCAAGATTTCTTTTCTTGAAATAGATTCCAAGCCTATGTGCATCCAAGACTTTTCTATAGCTTATTCGTTTGACTTTGATCTTTCCGTCGTTTTCTGCTTCTCTAAGGATTTCTTCTCCACGTTCAGTTCTTGTTATTAACATGGATATGCCTTCCTTGTTATCTTTGAATTCAGGGAGCCACGCGTCGCCAAATGATATGTCAGCTAGCTCAGAAGTCATGTCTGGGCAAAGCGTGCAGGGAAAGGGTGTGAAATAGAACGATCCATACAACGCGCTCCAGATTGATCTGTAAGAAAAGGCTCTTTTGGTTCCATTCTTTAGGGTTATGACCATCTTTCCTGGCCATCCTTCTCCGCGATAATCCAATTTGACAACATCTTCTGTTGTGACTCCAACTTTTTCGAGAAGTATTTTTGTTCCTGCAAAATTTATGTTATGCAAGCAAAAGATTCCCATATGCAAGTGGATTTTGGCTTTGAGTTTTTTGAACACTGTTTCGGCTTTCCTAGTTCCTTGAATATGGCATGGAAGCCCAACAATTGCGTATTTTCCTTTTTTGTCGAGGATGCTTTTCAGTTGGGTATTGACGCTGACGGGGCAATATTTGGATTTAGAGGATGTGATGATTTCCGCTTCTGATTGGGCAATTGCAACTTCAGGTTCTAATGGCTTTTTACGGCTCATTTTTGTTGTTATTGCCCCATCTATTATTCCGTTGTTGAGGGCAAAGATTAACAGTGTTGTTACAAGGCCTCCAGATGAAGAATTCCAACGTATTTGTGGATTTGTTGAGTATCCAACGTAACAGTTTAGATAGTTGCCTATGGAAATCTCATTTGGAGGTTGACCAAACACTGATTTGTTAAGCGCGGTAAAATCAGCTATTGCTGGGCAAGCGTCAATGCATATCTTGCATTCATTACATTTTGAATAATTCACAATTGGAGAGTACATGTCGTGCCTTCTCTTCATTTGTATAGCATCGCTCGGGCAACATCCAGCACAGGTTCCACATCCATTGCACAGTCCTTTTGTAAGGATCTCTGTCTCGACGGTGTGAAGCATTGTAATATCATCCATGGAGATTAAATTATGTGCGTGCATAGTTCAGCGTTAAGAAGGGCTCTCTTACGTATCGTCTTCATTTTGTTTTTCAGGTCTTCTCGAATTTGGTTTCTAGAGGACCAGAGAACTTCAATCTTAACAGTGACATCATTATAATTCAGTTCTTTGATGTTGCATATCCATTTTTCCTGACCTGCAATTCTTAGGATTCCCTCAGTCTTGTACAGGTAGCTTAGAGCTAAACTCGGAACATGCATGGATATGGCGGATATGACCGCATGCATCCTAGCTCCAATGAATAGTTGGCAGAGGCCAATGATGCCTTTCAGCTCTTGGGGACTATAGTCTCCTCGAATCAGCTTTACGTGCTGTTTGTTTTGGACTAGCTCAAAAATGTCTTCGGACACGATTCTGTCGTCGTACTTCTTTCCGGGGCCAATCACGTGAGGAATAAAAATAACCGTTGCATGAAGATTGTCGACTAGATAATCTGTTATTTTAGCCATGAATTCGATGTATCGACGATAAGCCTCTTTTCGGGAGTTTGATGGCAGATATGTGGATATTAACCTGCTCGCTGAGATCCCGACCGTCGGGTTTTCTATTCGAATTCCTTCATCTCTAAGGATTTCCTTTGCTCGCGCCGGAGCTACTGGGTCCATGAGAAAAGCTAGATCAGCTGTTTCAAACACGTTTGGGTTTCTTACGCCGATTTCATGTAGATTGGCCTTGGAGATTTCCTCTCTGGGAGTTATCAAAGTCACCCTGTCAAGCACAAAGCGGGCAATTACCCGGCCTATCCGACTCTTGAATGGACCCAAAGAATGACCGCAGATAACCGTTGGTTTCCTCATGATCACTCCTATCAAAATCCCGGAGCATCGCATAAATAGCATATCCAATCCTAATCGTCCGTATTGATCAGTAAGCGTGTCTGTTCCCCGAACAACGATTATATCGGCTGTTGCATACTCATTCAAACGGCTGTATCTCAGCAAGAAGTGTGCGTTGAAGCCGAAGATGGCTTTAATTGAACTCCACAAAGATGATAACATCATCGCCAAAACCAGTTTGTATGCGTCCAGAAGTATTTTCAGGGCTCGTATGAGAACTGGAAGGTCAGCTAGAGGCACCCCGACGATGGAAGGCAAGGCTCGAATGTCATACGTCTGAATTTCTTCTCTCGGGCCATGTGATAAAACGGTGAAATAGGCATCGGGGAAATATTGAGTGAAAGCTTTTACTGTGCCATTTAGGATGGCCGCGTTGCCTTTGTTCTTCACGCTACCCATCTCAGTGATGAGTATTTTGGTGACTCTCACCTGACTACACTTCTTCAAACTAGATTCTGTCAACTTCACGTCGAGTTTGGCGTTCGGTAATATATTTGAACATATTCACTGTCATAAACTCGACTTATCAACGGGTTTTTTGCCAAGAGACCATCCATCTTCTGTAGTCCTTCGGATTGAATGTTGAAATGAAGGTTTAACGTGACTTCTCCCTTCATTGAACGTATGAGGTAGGTCCAGTTCAGACTCTCAGGTGCAGCTGTACCATTGAATATATTTAGGCGAGAAGGTAATGAATAATACCTTTCCCCTTCGGCCATGCCGTGAAAGGTTTCCAAAGGACCTCTAATGGCTTTTAACCTAAACCATGTATCCGTGTTAACCAAGAACATTTTTGAAAAATTGGAGTGATCATTGACAAATCCAAGATAGTTTTGCTCCCATCTATGTGTGCTGAGCCAGAATTCGTGCCAATGAGTGTTGATGAATGCTGGAACAAGGAGTGACATCATTATTACAGCTAAGAGTATCCTGATCTTCCTACGTCGCTGTCCAAAGATGAGGCTAGTAGAGAAGAAAGCCAATGGTATCCAAATGAAAAGTAGGAATCTGTCACCAAAACCCATCAACTGTCTGTAAAGCAAAAAAGGCGCAACGCCTGCAATTATGATCGCTATGAGAAAACAACTGAAAGTGAAAAACGGCCATGACTTTTCATCGAATGCCCGCTTGATCTTCAAGCTCCTACGAAAGGATACTAGACCAAGTTTACGAATGTTGTATAATATGCCAATTAGAGCTACGATTAAAACAACGGCTAAGATTATTCCCCTTAGAAAAGCTATCTCCAATGGCGGAGTGGCCCATCTCCAATAAGTTGGAGCGAAAGTCAATAAAGGCCGTTCTCCCGCAAGTCTCGTTCCCAGACCAGAAATTGAGGCGACTCCAGTATACCACCACATCATATCTGCGTTGTATAACATCCAGCCAACCCAAATGCAAATGGCAACGATAGACAAATTGAAGTATCTGGAAGTATATTGTTTGGAGACTGAGAATATACGAGTCGCAAGCCCTAAGACAACGAGTGGTGAAATAACATAGAGTGGGTTGAGAGGATGTGTCATTACGATCGCAAAAAACAGCGTGAGTGAAATCACCCAGAAGAATCTTCTTCGATGTCCTACCAAAGCTGTGTAAAAGAAGGTAGCCATCAGAGCGAAGGAGAAGTTTTGTGGTGAAATGTGATAGTATATCCTATCATTTGCTATGATGAATGTGATTATGGAGAACAAGGTGGCTTTTCTACTGCTCAATCCGAGTTTATTATACAATATGAACAATGCGAGGACAAGTAGGATGTTGGGAATCAGATGAGCTATCTTTGCAAGTACGAGAACGTCGATTCCAGTGACGATTTGCAGTTGAGCAAACCAAAGGTAGAAGCCGGGCCAGCTGTGATAACCAATTTCTGTAGGAGATAGTTGACCTGTTTGAACTATGTATTCTGAGAATGAGGCGTGCATATAGCTATCTGGCCATCTGAGTACACTCTCTGAAATCGGCAAAACTCCGTAAAACAGCAGAATAGTCAGAATAGCTATTGCTAGATTATAAGTCTCCCCAGTTTCTGTGTTTGAGCTAAAATGGATTATGAGGCCAAAGGTAACAAAGGCCAACGCGATCCAACTGAGCAGGGGTAGATCAGGAATTAGTCGATATGGAGAAAGTTGTATTGGGATTTCTACTCCATCGTTAATCATCAGCGAAAACATACAAATTGTCGCTATGCCGAAAGACAAAAGTGACACTATCTTCGAGTAGTTTCCATTCACTACAATTCCACACTCCAGACGCAAACTGTTGCGCGTGCACAAAACGTGTTTACTAGGCATAGACAACAGGTTGTGGAAGCTTTATCCAGATATTTTGAAAATAATCATGGCGGACGCGTTCAAGTTCAATATCGTCAAGTTCTTCACATTTTTCGAGGACTCCAAGAATCCAAGCATATACGTCAAAAATGGGGTTTCTGAAGATCGCTCCGATATTTCTGCTCATGGCCAGAGTGTATAACTTGAAAGGGAAAGAATAGTGTGCACGGGCACGTAGATAATCAACTAGACCTCTGACAGCACTCAATTCCAAACGTAATGTAATGAGGTTCATGACGTTCAGTAATTCTTGTCTTCCTCTCAGATATTTGGATTTCAAATCGTCGCATTCAATAACTGCTTGTATCTTTTTGAAGAAATTCAAATGGTCACGTTTCAGTATGACATTCCTCTCATTTGCAGTTGAAGCAAATTGACCATGGTGTAATAGGTAGGCGTCGATACAACATTTCATTGCTTTGTTCAGTTCTTTTCTAGTCTCTGCTTCTTCTTGACTGAAACTGAAAACGAGGCGGCAAGCTGCATTAAGTAACAGTCTAATTCCCTCGAAAGGATACAAGTCATTCAGCGAATGTTCTTGTATAATCCTTCTGACATCATTTCCTGCGAGAATTACACCATTGTTTTTTATGTCATACAAAAAAAGAGATTTTTCCCTCCTCAGTCGAGATAATGGATAGCTTCTTCCAAAATCGAATTCTACTTTTCTTATTTTTTTCTTCAGTTGAGGTCTTAGTAGGTTGCCGAGAATTGGATTGTAGTAGTATCGTGTGACAACAAGTATATCGGCGTCGTAGGTACCATTCTCTTTGGAAACTTCTCTTCGTGCTAAGGATCCAGTCAACACTATTGAATACAATAGCTTTTCGTGTCTACTATAAAATTCAGCGCATGACTCCTTTATGTTTTCAATTACTTCACCGATTTCGTTTGACAGGACCTTACTGCAATTCATGTGCAATTCCTTTCCACTCTCGGGGGACTTTCAAACCGAAGTATTTCACCAAGGTCGGAGAGATGTCTAATAAGGAAATTTCATTACAAGTGAGATCGTTTGAAGTGGCAAAGATTCCATTGGAACTGTCTGTTTCAGGTGCATATCCATGTAAACCCTTGATATAACCTGCATAATAAGGATGAAAAAAATTGGGGAATATCTCTACGCCGGGATCTGCCAAAAAAACTAGATTTCCAAATCTATCATTGACTGGAACTTCATAGTTCTGTATTTCTTTGATAGAAAGAATGTGGCCTGGAGCATCTAAGAGAAACCTGGAAATTGCCTGTTTCACCTTCGGGGATCTGAACCAAAAACGTGCTAGGGTAGCATCAAGAAAGATAATGTAATCTTTGCCAAACTTCAAACCTGAATTTTCAAGCAATTTCAGTTTCTTGAGAATGTTAAATCTTTGCTTCACTTTATGCATTCCGTGATCAGAGAACATGATCAATGAGATTTTCTTATTTTTCTTTCTTATGTTCTCCAACTCTTTAAGCAACTTGAGGATTCTCTGTTTTACCACTGGAGAATACGGTCCGTGTTTGTGACCTAATGAATCAAATTCGTCTAGGAAAGTGATGTTCAACTCATTTTCAAGTTTTAGAAATGCTATTTCCTCAAGTTTCTTGCAAGCGTAAAAACGAAATTCTACGTCGTTTTCATCCATGATTCTGAAAAGCGAGGGCAGTTCTTCATGATAGAAAGGTTTTTTAAAATCATATTCTATTTTCTCAAAGAACTTTGAGATCTCTTGAGGAACATAATATTTATTGTGTCGGGCGAATAGCCTTTTTGATAAGAAAGTGGCTAAGCTCCTTAATTTCCAGCCTTTTTGCGAGATTCCGATCTCGTAGTTAGGGAAAGATCGCAGCGCGTAGCTTAGCCATTTTCCATGATGACGTATGTAGTCACTTGTCCATATTGAAGCGTGTATTCCCGAGCTATATGCTAGCAAAGAATTTGCTGGGATTACGCGCTTAAATGATTTCATTAGTTGATTTCGTATCTCAGGATCGAGAGAATAATGGAAGCCGACAGCATCGGCAAATAGTAGAAAAATCATTTTTTCATGCTTCTGATTTCTTTCATAGCACGAGATAAAGCACCGCAAAAGAAGCCGGCGAAAAGAGCGATGTTCCTAAGAAACAGGGCTAACAAGGCGCCTGGCAAGAAATACAATGATTTGGCATGCAAGTACACTTTGTTCATCACGTATATCGCATAGATTGTTGGAATCAGAAGGGTGACTAGAAATAAAGGGAGAAAAAAAATACTACCTAGAATATAGGCGATTATCGAAACAGATAGAAGTGCAAACAAAAAAGGTAACGTGAAAACTTCAGGAATGAATAGAGAAGACGGATGTTTTTCGACAAGCTGAAATTTACCAAAGCCAGCGCCGTAAAATTGTCTCCAGTATTCAGCCAATGAAGAACGTCTTTTGTGATAGACTACTATAGACGGATCGAAGGCGAGGTTATAGCCCTTCCTGTAAAGTCTATACTGAAGTTCGGTCTCTTCTGCAAAATGGAAGTTTTCATCAAAACCATTACAACTAGCCAAAGCAGATTTCCTGTAAGCAACGTTGCATCCTCTTAAACGGAATACTAAACCCAGACGATGTTTTGGAAAAATCCTCAGTTCATCGAGCAACCCGCTGGCTTTTTCGAAATACGAAGTTGTAATTGGAGGTGTTAAATCTACGCCTCCAACGGCAGCTGTCTTGGAATCATCAAAAAATTTTAAAATGTTGGAAATCCAGTCTTTGGAGAATAAGCAATCTGCATTCGTGTATACTATAATATTGCCCTTTGCATTTTTCCATCCGACATTGGATGCTCCACCTCGGGTACCGGTTGATTCATAAAACATTTTCACTGGGTACTTTGACACTATTTCAGCAGTTTTGTCTGTTGAATAGCCATCAACAACTATAACCTCCACCTTACGGTTCATAACGTTGGTTTCAATTAGAGAATCTAACGCAGTTTTGATATTCACTGCCTCATTCTTAGTGCAGATCACTATTGACGCCTTTAACCCATGATCATTGGCAGCCACTCTTTTGTCCAATGTGTTATAGCTAGCCATAACGAGCATCCCTTTTTGCAAGTTATAGAACCCGCATAGTGTTCAGTTAAACGTATTTCTTAACTAGTTCTATCAATTTTGTAGTTAGGATTGCGCGCGTTCTTCATTGGCGAGTTCTCCCATAAATTCCTCTTTTCCAAATTGGAAAGCAATTCTTGCTGATGAAAAAAATCGGAGAACAGTCTTCGGCACTAGGTTTCTGGCTAGCACTTCTGACCCAATTCGGAACAACTCGTTTTTGACGTTTCTTCGCTCAAACTTCAACTTTGTCTCCAAAAATTTTCTTTCAGCCATTTTCTGAGCTATTTTTCTAGGGCTCACATTCTTTGATTTCGAAAGCTCCAGAATGCTTGTGACCATTTTGGCAAATTGCCCATCTATTATATTCCGTATTTTCCTTTCATCCATAAAAGATCTTAAATAGCCTCCCAGTACTCCGCCGCAATTTGTCACAAAATCCGGCAAACATATTGTACCTTTTCTAAAAAGAGTTTCTTCTGCGTCTAGGGTCAATGGAATATTTGCACCCGGGCATATGATTTTCGATTTTATCTTTTCCACATTAGACGAATTGATTGACCAAGAACCTGCGCTAGGAAACAAAATGTCTACGTCCAAACGCAGTAGATCCTCTTTTGCAATGCTTTTGGCTTTTTCATACTCACTAACCAAATCGTCTCCCACTTCATCCTTCAATTTCAGAAGTTTTTCTAGGTCAAGTCCATGTCCATTATAGATTGCCCCTTCCCTTGTTGAAACGGCCACTATGCTGGCTCCAGTTTGTGAAATAGCTTTGGCAATCGAACTTCCCACCTTTCCAAATCCTTGGATGGCCACAGTACAGTTGGACAAGTTTAATCCTAATATATCTACAGCTGCCTTTACTGATGCTAACGCGGTCCAGCTAGTGTAAGCATGCGATGACGTTCGTGTTCCCGGAGCTTTCACAGCTAGATTAGCTGCTTTCATTATGTATATTATATCATCATCATTAGTTCCCATGTCTGACCCGGGAAGATAACTGTTTTTCAAGAATGCACTTAAACTTCTTCCAAAAGCCTTGAGAAATTCTAATTTTCTTTCCCGAGGCAAAAAAGGATTGGCAATTATTCCAGCTTTGGCTCCTCCAAAAGGAATTCCTAAAAGACCAAATTTTAACGTCATTGTTTTTGCCAGATAAGTCAGTTCCTTAAGTGTGACGTTCGGTTGCATCCTTATTCCCCCTGCTGATTTTCCGCGGATGGTTGAGTCAATGACGAGGTACCCCAAATGGCCAAGTTGTTTATCAACCGCCTTAAATGTCAGTTCAGGAACGAAACGCTTTGCCATTATTTGATTCTCCCCATAAACTCCTCTTTCCGCCTTTGATTCGTGAAATGACTTTTCTAATCTTACCTGATGGGTCTCTAGCGATTTTTTCCACTATTTGAAAATCGACCTGCATGTTTTCTCCAAATACCTTTCTTATTGCTTCCGTACTGGCTTCCCAAACCTTAGCAGTGTCCCTAGGAAAATCGTCTCCCGTGACCAATTGAATCAAAATTTTGTCTCTTTTTTCCTGTATTACTTTGAATTGCTTTATTCCAGATACCCCTTCAAAAGGATACGGAAAAAGAATCAATGAAGAAACAATCCGGCCGTCAGTGGTAACGAGAAAGTCATCAACTCTGCCTTCCAAGGCTTTCATAAGAGGTAGCTTTCTGCCGCATGGACAATTCTCATCAGTAGGTATGCCTGTATCCTCGATCTTGTATCTTATTAAAGGCATTGCACGGTTGACTAGACTTGTACAAACGATTTCTCCATTTTCCTCTGCAGAAACGGTTTGCCCATTCTTAACAAATTCTGTTACCATCGTATCAATGTTGATGTGAAAACCAATGTGTGCGCTACATTCCCACGCCATGAGACCGAGCTCTCGAGTCGCATAAAAATCAAACAACTCAGCCTCGAACACAGAGTTTACCAGTCTTTTAGTAACCTTGTCCAAAACTTCCGCTTCACTGAAAACTAGTTTAGGTTGAATGCTCATAATCCCTTTGCTTCGAATTGCGTGAGCCAGAAGGTTTAGAGATGAAGGGTAACTTTGTATGATCTCCGGTTTATATTGCTCTACAGCCGAGATTTGTCTTTCCAAATCTTCGTATATTGAGATATGTTTCTTTCTCATCAACCCGAAGAGTTGGTACCAATAGTCTTTTGGCGGAGAGGAGTGTGGGTCCGCGATAATAGCCATTTTGTATCTTAATTTATATCCGTTTTCAAGGTAGGCTCGAATCCATAGCGCTGCGTCAAAACTCTCACTATTTCTGTCAAAAATTACAGTTAGAGGTATTCCTGTCGAGCCGCTTGTTGTGTACTTGATGCAGTTGTTTATATTAGCATTGTTAGCGACTACTTCGCTGATGGGAGTGTTATGAATTTCGGATTTAGTTGTCAGAGGAATCTTTGTCAAATCTTCCATAGTCTTAATGTTGTAAGGTTTGATTCCTGCGGCGTCAAGTTTTTTGTGATAAAATGGTACTTCCTCATAGGCAAATTTTATGGTTGCCCTCAATTTTTTCTCTCGTATTTTCTCTAATTCCTTCTGTTCCAGCCACTGATTTTTTCTTAATTCGTGCAAATGGTAGAGTGTGCGAAGAATCATGTTTTTCATCTTCAAATCTGGTCGGGTATTTCACATAAGAAATTTCAATTCAGCGTTTGCGACTAGCTAGCCCAAGGTTTATCTTCCCGTTTGGTCGATAGAAGATTCCCGCCTTGTCCAAAAAATCTTTGACAGGTATTTCTCCATTTGGGCTAAGTCTGCTGATGCAGCCTACAGTGAAAACTGTGCTAATGCTATTGGCAACATCTTCTAAGGCCTTCATTACAAGAGAGAGCTTGCTCTCTGGAATTTTGAATTCGATAATGCAAGAGAGAACTCGCTCGTTTATTACTTCTTTTGCGAGTATGCCACGCTTTTTGTCCACCATAAGCATTGTGACTGGATTTTTCGGTTCAAACTCAACATCTACTCGAGCGATTGCTTTTAGTATCTTCTCGACATCCTTAAATGATGTTCCAACTCCTGGCCGCCCCACATCCACCGTAAACCCAACTTCGCCAAAACCATATCGCCCAGTAACGTCGTTGGTTTTCACCTCTTCTGTACCTCTTCCACTTATTCCGGTCGATTCATGCGCCATTGGGGCTGAACTAAATTGATGCCTTATTGTTCTCGGCCATTTCAGAGGCACTTTTTGAAATGCCTCAACCGGACAGACTTCCGATCTATAGCAGACATAGCATTCTACGCACTCATCTTCGTAGATCACACATTTTTTTCCGACCGACTTTATTGCCCCTACTGGACAATAAGGCACACACATTCTGCACCCTACACATTTTCTTACATTTATTCTCATTTAAGATCACTTGAATCGAACCGCAACTACCTTGAACTCTCTCGATATCTTTTCCAAAGAGCCATTCTTTCTTATCTCTTCGTGTTTCCATTTGCCTAATTCCAACATTACTTTTTCGTGAATTTCAGTTGGGATACGCCACTGTTTAGATATAATGCGTTCATTCAGTCGATTGAAAATTTCATTGACATCGATGTCCTGCTTCCATCGGATAGTGTATCTTTGTGTTGAAGCTGCTTGTCTTCTTAAGTAATTGTCTCCGCCTCTCCCCAAAAAACTGTTACGCTCCAAGAGTGTTTTTGAAATGTTCTGCATAAGACTCGTATTCTTGTACTTAAAAACGCTATTTAGAATCCGTGTTAAATTTCCTCGCAGTCCTTTGGCTTGTGGAATCTTGTTTTTACTGCAAAGCTCAAAATATTTGCGACCAATTTTGCTCACCAGATCCGGGGCTCCATGAGTTGCAGCAACAAAGAAGCCCTCAAGTTTTAGAACACGTTTTGATTCTTGAACTGCCTTCCTCCATTTTTTTACGAGGTGCAATACATGTACGGAAATGACAAGGTCAAAACAACGTGGTCGAAACGGAAGCGTAGTCACATCACAGAGAATCAAACTTACGTAATTTGATACGGAGCTTCCTTTAATCTTCTCAATCATTTTCATAAGCATTTTTTTGGAAATATCTATTCCAACCAATTGAACACCTAGTTCAAGGAGAGGTCCAACTGTCCTCCCTGTACCGACCCCCGCATCAAGGACCAATGAATTCGGATTCAGTTGGGTCCCGTTGGCGATGATTTTCATGTAAAACCGATTCAGTACGCCGTTCGGTATTATTCTAGTTTCATCATACTTGTCGGCTATGCGGTCGAAAGACATGTTGCTCAACTTCATTTTCAATTAATTATGGTGTTGATATGGCGAAACCTTCGAAACAATGCGTCGAATCTTGCCCGATTTGTCTCTTGGTATTGCGTTCAAAATGTCAATCTTGACCTTAATATATTCTTCGTTTAGGGCTTTTCTAAATCCTTTCTCGAATTGATCAACTATATCTTGACTGTATCCTTCATCTAGCACTAACTGTATCCTAAATTCATCAAGTCTTTCTTGGATTATTTTGTATCTTGAAATTCCTTCCATACGTGGAAACGCTTCAGAATCCCAAATAGAGAGTGATGTCACAATTCTGCCACTGGGCAAGACTATGAAATCATCAGCTCGTCCACTGATCATCTCCATAAGCGGTAATTCCCTACCACATGGGCATTCTTCTTCGCTGGGGACACCGACATCCTTGACGTTGTATCTTATCAAAGGCATTGCATAGTTAAACAGAGTGGTAAAAACGATTTCTCCTTCTTCTCCAGGCGCGACTCTTTCTCCGTCTTTGACGAATTCAACTACGTCTGCATCCACATCTATGTGATAGTATTTATGTTCAGTACACTCCCATGCGATGTCCATACCGGATTCAACGCATCCGTATAGAGTGAACATCTCAGTTTCGAACGTGGAGTTTATGAATTTTCGTCTCGTTTTGCCCAGAACTTCTCCGCCGCTGAAGATTAGTCTTGGCTGTATTGTGATTTCCTCTTTTTTTATTGCTCTTGCCAAAAGCTCTAGTAAGCTTGGGTATCCAGAGATGACGTCAGGTTGATATTTCTTAAGCGATGGCAATGAGCTCGCTATATCCCACGAAAAATGTCTTCTTCTGAAAAGCCCGAAGTATTCGAATAGAAACCTACGCGAAGATCCTGCTGGTCGGAAACCTGTATATATTGCCCATTTGTCTCTGAATCTGCCTCCGCACTCTATGAATCTTCGAAGTTCATTTGCTTGAATGAAGTCAAAAGCTTTTTCATCAAAAATTACAGTTAACGGTCGTCCAGTCGAGCCTGAAGTGTGGTCTAGATGGCACTTCTCTATTCTTACGTCCTTTGCTATAAACTCGTGGAAGTTCTTTTGGATGTCCGATTTTGTTATAATTGGAAGTTTATCTAAGTCATCTACAGTCTTTATGTCATCGGGTTTGATTCTTACGGAATCAAACTTTTGATGGTAGAACCTTACATTTTCGTAGGCATGTTTTACGTTTGCTCTAAGCTTTTTCTCTTGTATCTTCCTCAATTCTGAAGCTTTCAACCAAGTGTTTTTTCGCAGTGCACGTAAGTAGTACAGGATACGAGGAATGCTATAATAGCGCCGCATCGTTGCTACACTTTCCATCTATGTTTCGTATATGTTCAGAAGGCAAAACAAAGGAATAGGGGAAACTATCCCTCTATGGCAAAGGCTTTCATAAGTCCAACAGCCCTATTTATGTTGAATGCTCCGCAGACGCATTGTTTGGCCATTACTTCAGCTGCTTCTTCGTAGGTGATTATGTCTCTCCTTACGTCGGCACACAGCTTTTCCACCAGCTTAGGTGATATCATGTGGTGCCCACACATCGTAGTCATAAGCAATAGCTCTTCCTTGGGAAGTAGTTCTTTCTTACCAAATATCCCCAAAGACAACTCAACTGTATGTGGGCATATGCCAATCAATTTCAAGCAGTCATCGACTTCGGAAAATAAACCAGAAACAACAACTGATGCTCCAACGTTCAAATTCTTTAATTGTTTTAAAAAGAACATTAGATCTGCCTTAGTATTGAAAAGGCTTAACTGTGGAAGAACCGACTTTAGCAATGATTTTTCTATATAACCAAGAACCCCTGGAAATCTCGGGATCTTGGGGATACGTAAAATCACTTTCTTGATGTTTGAACGTACATTTGGGTTGCGCTTCAAAAATTTTCCGATTGTCTGTTTGAGAAATTTGCTTGCGGCAGAACCAGATAACGATTTGGGTGTAAGAGGCTCACGATCGATCTCTCTGCTTTCCATTATAAGAACAATGTAATCGCCTTTCAGCGATTTTATGTCCCCCAAGCGGTGTAAGGTGTGTGTCATGCAATCACCAGCTGAAAACTCACTATTTTATGCGTATTGCAATTAACCAAGTTGTTCACTGTACTCTATTTTCTTGAATTTTAAATAGATTGCGTGTGTCAAGTAGCCAATCAACACTGCCATACTCGAAAGCAATAGCAATGCTTTTGATTTCAGGAATCTTGCCGTAACAAAGCGTTTTATTGTCAACTGCAGGTGATTTGTTTCAAGCTTAATAACGTCACTTCCGTATATCCGATCTAGATAGGCTTTGCTTTTTCCTTCAATGAAGGATCTTGTTATAATGTTTCTTGTTTTTAGTCGTTCTTCAGAAATTCGGTGGAATACTGTAGCATTGGGATTCCACAAAGTAACATATCCCGCACTAGCTAGTTTAATCCCAAGTTCTGGTTCCTCTCCTGCCATAAGATTTCTTGGATTGTATCCGAAATCTTCGCTGAAACCTCCAATCTTTAATACCGTGTCTCTTTTCAAAGCAAGGTTTGAGGCGAAACCGTTTCTCACCTTTGTCACTTCTTTGATGGTCCATGGTGAACAACCTATAATCCAATAGAGTTCTTTCGGAAACCAAGCATTATCATTTTTTGTCCGAAATTCCCACCTACATAGAACAGGTCCTGCTACTGCTCCTGCTTTTCTATCCAGCTGTAGAGCCCAAATCAATTCTTCTAACCAACGATGATGAGGGATTGCATCATCATCAGTATATGCTATGTAAGGAGTTTTCGCATTCTTTAACGCCATATTCCTAGAATGTGAGATTCCCTTATCAAAGGGATTGAAAACCACGTTAATTTCGTAATTCAACCCACTCAGGTGTTTTGTAGCATCTAGTAGTTTCTTGAAATACCGTTCATTACGATTGACGATCACAATTACGTCAAAATCTTCAATCGTCTGCTTCTCCAATGCTTTTAACAATTCAATCACCCATTCGAAGTAGGTTTCTCTGAAAGTTGAAACAGCAACAGTGATTGTCTTTGACATAGTTGAAAACTCTCTTTCACGAGCGCGCGGCTTCATTGCCGAATTTTAGCAATGGACGAGAAAACCTCTGTTGACCCTGCATTTGTGTCTTTTTTGTCTAGCGACGTATTCACATGTCTTGTCTGCAGAGCATTTTCAAGAGGCTCTTAGTTTTTTCGCAAATCTTTGTTCCATTCTTTTAAGCAGTACTGCCGTAGTGCTTATCGTGAACATTTGCATCGCGATAAGGATTAGTATGGTTGCGAATATTGCCCATCCGGTATGCCATGAGCCAATTGTTAGCCATTCTACGAATATCCACAACAGAATTGCAATCGCAGGTGTCATAAGCAAAGCTGAGAACACAGAAAATAGGAAAACGGGATTGTATGATCTAGCTAGAAACCAAACGGTAGCCAAGATTTGAAAACCATGTTTCCAAGAGCTAAGCTTTTGAAAGCCCACGCGCTCTCGGTAGGCTATCGGAACCTCAGTGACTCTGCCCTTCGTAGCGGTCTGAGCAGCAATTTCTACTTCTACATCAAAACCTCTAGTATTTAGCTCAAGCTGACGAGCACGATCCATGTTTATCAAATACATCCCGGAGCAAACATCACTCAATTTGGTTCCCAAAAGCACATTAAAAGTTTTCGTAATGAACCAATTCCCAAACCGATTCAATTTGGGAATGTTTTTTCTCCCATTAGCCCGCACGCCAATTATCTGATCATAGTTCTCCGCGTGAGCCAAGAAATTTTCTATGTCCTTCGGATCATAGGTGCAATCTCCATCCATAACAAGCATATACGGCGTCTTCACATTCTCAATGGCCGTCTCGATTGCCCCAGATTTGCCCATGCTATGTTGAAAAACAACATGTCCACCATTTGACTCAGCTACTTTGGTCGTTCCATCAGTCGAATAGCCGTCAATAATAAGAATATTGTGGTAACCGAACTGTTTCAACTCGTACACGATTTTCCCAATTGCTTCTTCCTCATTCAGAGTTGGAAGCACGATTGTAATGTCGTCTCTGCTCACAGGCACTCATTTCATCTCCGCAATTCTCAGTTAGATCTGCGTTCGCATGCAAGTTTTCAGTTATACATCTGATTATACCTTTGTTTTGTAGCTATTTAAGTGTCAATGAAACATAATGAGTAGATCTCTGTAGTTAAGTTCTATAGAGAAATTCCATTTACGTGCACATGTCCGAACGAGGCGCGGTTCCAGTTTGGCCCTTTGTTTGTTCAAAATTATGAAAGTTTATGCTGGGGTGGTCAAGTTGAGCCAAATCCCAACAAAACGGTTATGATATTGAATACTGCTTGAGGTTGCGTTGTAGATCCAAGTCTCAAAAAACAAGTTAACAAAAAACCCGTTGTTCTTAGAATCCCACGATACTATGTAGTTCGCTATATCCAATACAACATCGTTTAGCGTCAAATTGTAAAATTCAACTTGGAAAAGAACTTTGTTATACCAGTAGTCAAAGGAAAAAGTCAAGGGCAGCTCCCAAATATTTTCATTTGCAACAAAAGCGGTGATATTAAAGAGCGCTGTCAAGTTGCTCGGGGTACGATCAAAACTATTTGGAGCCGATTGAGTTTGATTACGGAACTTCACTTCTACCAAATAATAGGCGGAGTGTCCTATACGATTCCTGATTCCTAGAAACACGCTATAATTGTGGTTGCGCGTAATGTTGATCGGATAATTCTGAGCCATATGATTTGGACCAAGCAGCCAAAGCTCAGAAAATCGTTCGCTTTCTTCCGGAGAAGCCACGATCAAACTAAGCGTGGGAGCTGCCGCAACCAATATCAAGATCAGACTTCCCGCGGCAAACAGTGTGCGATATTCCTCAAGATTCACTCTGCGCCACCTCCACCTTCATTTTTGGAATCTGCCGAATATAACGACGTTTAAAAACACGCCAACTCCAGAAAGCCCCAAAAACAACAGCAACTACACCAACCAACGATCCGGTAATCGTCAACCAAAAACCCACAATCCTTGACTTGTGAGACATATCACGCAATTCATTAGTCTGACTCTTCACGTCCTCAATAATGTAGTAACACGCATTAGCAAAACTAGTTGCATCCTCAAAATCTTTCAATGTATATGCGATGTGTGCTTTGGCTAGAATGTCTCCTGCATCATTCAATTGAACTAGCAAATTTGAAACATCCGCCCCAGCCCGCTCAGTCTCTAGAATAGCTTGATAGGCGGAAACCAAAGCATTGTCAGCAATTTCGATGCTTGTAGTAGCTGTATCTACCAAGTTCGATGCAAACATCTTAGATATGAAAATAGACGCTGAAAGGACCAAAATAGTTAGCAAAACCAAAAGTTTTGAAGGAGACTTCACCGTTAATTTCCTCATTTCTTCTTATCGTCTGTGTTTGAGCACATGTTCTCTAGCACTAACTCATCTTTACGAGCGTTCCTAACGTGTTCTTGAAGTCGCGTACAATGCTCACAATATTCATCATACTTTTTGAGAAAAACTTCGCCTTTTTGTGTGATTACGTATAATTTTGCATCTTTGTCAATGCTGATGAGGTCGGCCTCCAAGATCTCGGCTAGATATCGTTTTAGTAGACCATAGCTCAAATTGGCTTGATACATAATCCGCGTTTTCTTAGCGCCCTTTCCAGCTACAATAAGAATGTCTGCGATGATTTGCAGTTTACTTCTATACTTGTTATCATTCATAGTAGCCTGTATCATATTTCTATCCAACCAATTACAGCTAAAAAGAATTGAAAATCAGTTATGATCTGATCTTGAAGCTATATATGGTGCACTACATTAAATTACAAGACTTCAAAAACATCTGTCAGTGGTGCAGCCAGCCTCGTCCACCCTTCTTTTTCTGTTGATTTTTAGAGTGAACCTTCTTCTGGGGCGCTTTTCTCTTTCTACTGGCGAAGTGTTTCTGTTTACTTAACGTACTTCTAATAAACTTGCCCCATCCGCCAGCAACGGGGCTAGGTGGAATTGCGTTTGGGATTTCAGAAGGTTTGTGTCGTTCCAAGATTTCTATGAAATCTAAGGGCTGGAAGTCTCTCGTGGCGATGATGACTATGCCACGGTTCACAAACAGTGATGAGTAGTCTCTACGGGCGATTCCTTCCGCCCTCACTTTGTCGTCTATTCTTTCTTGCCACAGCGTTTTCCATGTGGTTCTTAACTCATCGACAAACGTTTTCCATTCTGCACGTTCCACTATGTAATCCCTCCCTGAAGGGAGCGGATGAGAAATGAGGCTTTAATTCTTTTCATCTTTACATGTCAACTCCTCACTGATATCCTTCCGCTTTTCATAGTGCGCGCATTCTGGAGAAATGTTTCGCAATGTTGGTAATCTTCTCGTTTTTTGACAATGTTTGTGCTCCTTTAACTGCGCTGTCGCCCTGATTGGCGGGCACAAAGGTAATGCAACAATTATTTTGTCGTAATCGGCTATATAAAGACATAAGGAAAGAACTTCTTGAGCGAAGTTCTAGAACTTTATTACTGGAAGTTCTAGTAAATCCTGTAATGTTTTATAAAAAGAGATTTCACAAATCATTTATCTTTTCACAACAATTTACACAGTTAGCAAGGAAGCTATATAAATGTTGGCGATTGATGCAGTTCTAATGTTACTCAAAGATGGAAAATGGCATGATTTGGTAGAGATCACAAAAAAAATTTCACCACATGAGTTTAGAGTGGAAATGATCGTACGCTTCCTATCGGATTATGGCTTCATTGAATTTAACAAAAAAGATCAAAAAGTGAAACTCAACCCGTTGACACGTGTGTTCATTGATGAAATTCATTGTGTCGAAGAGGAGGAAGCCATGAGAGCTTTAAGGTTGCGGTAGGCTAGAAGAAAGTTCTGGCCCTTGGTTGTGGTTTCAAAAAATGTTGTTTTGCCACTTTTCTTTTCTGATACAGCTCTCAAAAGTTTCATGCCTAAAAGAAGTTTTAAGTAACTTTGAAGCTGTCTGTAGCTAAGATTGCATCCATACATGATGCGGGTTTTTCTTGTTCCTTCAGTTGCTTCGCTCAAGATGCTTGCCATTATGTCTATTTGGGTTCGCATCCGACTTAGAGAGGGGCTAAGCTCTCCCGTAGCCTTAGACTGCACCAACGGAAACACCGGAACTTATTCTTAATGAGCAAAATATTTGTTATAACTATATGTGCCTATTAAGCTTTTGCCAAAAAACTGGTACACACTTAGTTTCAAGTAAAAAACGAACCTCTATTTTGGATTTCTAGAATATTCTTCTGAACGTTTTCCTCATAAACCATTTATATCAAAAACGTAGACTCATTAAGGAAGAGAGCGGGGAGCCCTGCGTTGTCGGCAATCGACGAAATTTTAGAGCTTTTAGAAGACGGAAAATGGCACGACATAAAAGAGGTAATGGAGAAGTCTAATTTACAACAAGTCAAGGTTGAAATGATTTACGACTTCTTAGCAGAGTACGCCTTCATTGATTTTAACAAAGAGCAAAAAAAAGCAAAGCTTACTCCTACCACGCTAAAGTTCCTCAGAGGAATTCGACGCTTAGTGAAACTTACATAACACCTATCTTGGTATTGACGTTCGAAGTTACATTGGATTTACATAACTACGTAATGGTAATGCTACAAAATTTGATATAACTCTGAGATCGGAATAACGAATATGAATTTTGGTCTTAATATAAAAAGTGTTGTATAGTTTGCTGACCCTGCTTTGCCTTGCGTTTGAGGATGAGGCTGAGCAGAAAAGAGAAAGGAGAAGATGGGGTGGTTCTAAGAAACACTTTTCCATCAGCCTCATTTTCCTCCGCGTTAGGAGGGTCGTTAATAGAAAAGAAGAGCGTGGTTGCTAGCAAGTTTTCATCTATGATTGTACGTCTTTGTATATCGTGTTGTGATCAACGTTTTTGTTCATGAAGATGCTTATGCGATTGTTGCCGATTGTCAGTGTTAGAACCTTTACGTCTTTTCCCTCTATAACAATGTTGTTGACGTTGCCAAGTTCAAACGCGCTTATCATGCTTTCTCCTGAGTCATGCAATGTGGACGCTAAGAGTGCGTAGTCAATTATTTTGGTTGGGTCCTTAATATCTACAGAAGCGGACTTTGGGTCTCTGATAATGTACCCGATGATTCCTTCTTTGGTCTTAATGTTTTGTAATTTGACGTGTAATGTTTCGTTTTGTTTTTGGGTTTTATTTTTAGGTAGCGGTTCTTGAAATTCGTTTTTGGATGTCATTTGAATCTCCTTTATGGTGATCGCGGCTTAACTTTTACAAAATCTCCCTTTTTTATTTCTAGTGTTTGACAGGCTTTCTCTGGTAGCAGTATTAGTCCCTTTCCCCGCAGTTTCTGATCGCTTATCTTCTTTACACCGCATGTGGCCTTCTTTCCTCTAAAGCTTTCAACTTCAACTTCGTTGATGTTTTTTCCATCAAAAAGGTTGGACCATTCCGTTAGACGCTCTTGATCAATTTGTGCATTGTCGCCAGCAAATAATCCGGTGATGGTGTTGACAACGAATTGTTGTGAGGGCATGAATTTCAGGGGGGTAGGGGCAACAGTTTTTAGAAGTTTTAGAATCGTTGGAACTATCACGTTAACAATGGAGTGTATGTAGGTGGTGTCTGCGTTAGTGGAGGTTGTTATAGCCAGGTACATGTCATTAACGTGTGAGATGTACAGTTTGCCTTTATCTCCATTGATTGATAAAGCTTTGAGACCGCCGATTGGATCCGCTTTTTCCATTAGATTTTGGAAAAAATGCACGGTCTTTTTTAGTGATGCGTTTTCAATGTCCTCATCTCTTGCAACTATGGTGCCATCCTCTGTAAAAATGAAAGAGTGTTTAACGTCGGGAGATATGTTTTTGATTTCTGCTAGAGTATTCTTTAATGCATTCACGTATACTTCTTCGCTCATATTCCTCACTCTCAAAGGGCGGTCTTACGTTATTTTAAGTAGGATTTTCTCTGGAACTCCATTGTTTTCCAGCACTAGATATTTGACTCCTTCTGTATCACCGATTTGGTCTATCCATTTCAAAGCTTCGCGAGCCTTTTGTAAAATTAGAAGTCGGTCCTGTTGGCTTCGAACAACTTCTTCGATGCACGTTAACTCGTGGAACGGGTTGGCATCTAACACAACGTTGAGGTCTCCAACAGTGATTTCTCCAAGAGCGTTCTGCGTTGTTTTTTTGCCAGCTAGCTTGTAGACTACTTCTCGAATCTTTTTGGACCTTTCAGCCAACGCGCGGATCTCGTCGAGTCGACGTAGATATTCGCCTAACATGCTTTTTGTTCGAGCGATAGCTTCGTCTATAGTTCTTGAAATGTCTGTTGCCGATTCATATTCTTTTAGTTCAACAACCATTGTGAACACCTCCGAGGATGATTATAGAGGCTAGGTTCCCCTACCCCAACTTCTCAGGTTCATGTTTTCATTGCGTGCATTAAGGCGCTGTAGCTCTGTATGGGAATTGTTTGCCGCTTGACGTGATCAAGTATACGTCATATGTGGTTCCAGAATCCCAACCTGCTGATGTACACACTACAGATCCGCTTGCTCCTTGAAGTACTTCAACATTAGTGATGTCTACAGCTGTTCCGCCAACGCCTAATTTGTACTTGTCAACTGTCAAATCTGATGTTCCAGTGTTCTGAGCTGTAACTGTGATGGTGTTGTTAGCTGCACCAGCTGTGCCACCAAATGTAGCTCCTTGGATTTCGAGTTGTTCTGTTCCCATGAATGTGAATGTTAGTGCTCCCATCCAATCTGCGACAGCTATTGAAACTGCCACGGTCACTGCAATCAAGATTATCGCTGCAACCACTGGGCTTAACGCCTTCTTTCCTTTCCAGAGTTTTTTCATTTTTGTTTTTATCCCTCCTT
>CAYFTS010000139.1:0-8516 GCA_964346135.1 uncultured Candidatus Bathyarchaeia archaeon
ACGATGTCGAAGTAGGTCCAGTTGAGGACGTTTCCCATGTGGAAGTCGCCTGAAGGATAAGGTGGTGGGGTGTCGATGCTGTATGTGGGGGTTTTAGTGTTTTTCCAGTTGAAGCGGTAAATGCCCATTTCTTCCCATAGTTTTTGCCATTTTTCCTCGATTTGGAGGATGTTGCATTTTTTGGGAAGCGTTTTCATGGGGTGAATCAGCTCTAGGTTAAAGGTGTGGTTATGGAATAGGAGATGACTATTCAAATAAATAATAATTATCCTTGAACTATGGCAATAAAGGCTAATTCTCATCCTTCTTTGAGGAGCAAAGTGGGTGTGACAAGACTGGATTCGAATTCATGGGCATCTACAAGAAAGAGTCTTGAGCCTATTTGCATGTCAAGTTAAAAGACTAAGCACATTTTGGGAGCAATAATATTATATACCATAAAACCCCTTTAATTGGTTTAATCAGAATGACGGGAGCTGGGCTCAACCCGGCTGAGAGGACGGTTAAGTGACCGCCGACCGTTTGAACCTGATCCAGGTAATGCTGGCGGAGGAAAAAACATGAGTGAAATTAAGTCTCAAACCAAAATAATTGCTGAAGCAGTTGTCATCATTGCGCTTACAGTAATTCTCAAGGATTTTTTACCCCCAATTTATCAACTTCCTCAAGGAGGCTCGGTGTCCGCAGCTGGTATGGTGCCTTTGTTATGGTTCTCCTTAAGAAGAGGCGTACGTTCAGGTCTTGAAACATGTACCATCTATGGTTTAGTTCATATGGCTTTGCCGGGCAGCTTTATTGTTGACCCGGTGCAGGCTTTGCTTGACTATCCTATAGCCTTTGGAGCTCTTGGGTTGGCTGGTTTTTTCAGAAAATATCCGTTGATAGGAGTTGGCGTGGGAATCGCTGGGAGATTCTTAGCTCACTTCGCTTCTGGCGTCTGGTTCTTTTCAGAATATGCTGGTGCAACGCATCCAGTGATTTATTCAGCAGTTTACAACGGGGGCTATCTAGTAATAGAGTTTATTATAAGCGCAATAATCATTTACATAGTTGCTAAGAGACAGTTGCTTGAAATCTACCTCTAAATTAAACGGTGGATAAAGCTACTACAAGTAAAGAATGAACAAGAGCGGTAGCCTTATTTTTGGTGCGGCGGGCCGGATTCGAACCAGCGAACCCCTACGGGAAAGGATCTTGAGTCCTTCGCCTCTAGTCTTCTAACATTTGACCTGGCTTGGCTACCGCCGCCCAACTCTTCAAATCGAATAATAACAATTTAAGGCTTATTGCCACACAACAAAAACGTTTGAAATAACAAAACATCCCTAGAACAAGAAGCTTACGTCGGTCTATTTGGATCATATAGCGAAAAGATATGTTGAAAACAGAATTTTCTCAGAAAAACCGACTACACTAATAAACGGGAGGCGCGCGCAGCAACGGTCACAACTGAAAAAAATCGTGAGAGCTTTAGAAATAGATTGCAAGTCTTCTCTTCATTAAATCCTCAAAAGTCCGCCCAAACAACTCTTCTCTCTTCTTGAACGCCCCTTTATCTTCGCCGTCACATCTTTCCACAGTCAATTTCCATTCGCCTTTAACACTCGGCTTCTCAGGATTCTTAATCTTAAACTCCACTGTTCCCTTCTTGTTCTTAACCTCAGTCATATGGATATAAGGCACGTAATCTTCAAACACTTCTTTTTCCATCGGCTCTTCATCGGCTCTAAAAGCAACTCCACTGGCAGTAAGAACCAAATAACCATATTTCGACGGTTTACCCCATCCAGGCTTACCTATCTTCGCCCTAGAAGAACAAACAATTCTTTCTCCAAACGGAACAAGCTCTATCAATCTCTTATCCAAAAAATCCACAGGCACAGCAAGGCTTTCAGACATACAGTTTCCTCCAAACATACAAAATAATACAATCTAAAAAAAAGTATTATGAAACGTAAATCAATACCCAAAATTCACAGAAAACCTTTCAACAAAACTTAACAAAAATCTCTCAATGTTCAAAACCTATGTAAAGAAAAAAATAGGAAAGAGATGATACAGAGATTCCCCAAAAAAAGAAGCTCTCTATATATACGATATTTAAGACACAACATTCCGTGAGCCTGCTACACGTGAAGGCAAATACGGAAGAGGCGAAGGCAAAGGCCGAACGGGTTTTGGCACAGGGAAAGGCGCAGGCTTTGGCCCCACATCAATGGTGTTCAAAGATTTTTCACCCATTAATTCCAATTTTCGCTGCACTCGGAGTGATTGTAAGCTCCATCAGCTTCTCTCCTCGCAGTATCCAGAGCTTGGTCTCCTTTCCGATCACTTCTTCGGTTAACAGTCTGGACAAGTCATAAACGCTTGTCACTGGCTTTTCGTCGAATTTTAGTATTACATCTCCTAGGGCTAGACCAGCTCTCTTTGCGGAGCTGTCTGCCTCAACCGAGAGCACAATGATTCCTTCGTCTTGGCTTATCTGCGTTCGTGTGGCGATTTCCTGTGGAAGTGGGATAGTATTCAATGTTATGCCTAAATATGCTCTCTTGATCTTTCCTCCACGAGCAATCCTCTCAGCGATGCTCTTTACCGTGCTAACTGGAACCGCTATGCCCCGAGACCAGACATAAGCCATATTTAATCCTATCATCCTGCCGGAAACGTCCACTAACGGACCGCCTGAATAGCCAGGGTTCAATCGTGCATCTGTAACGATGATGTTCTCCATTGCCATTCCTCTTCTGCTTCTGAGTGAACCTCCAACATTGGTAACTATCCCCAAGGTGGCACTCGGCTGCTGGCTGAAAGGATTAGCAAGACCAAGCACGAACTGACCGACCTTAAGGTTTTCAGAATCTCCAAGTTGTATCTGTTTGAATGTACCTCTTTCAATCTTCAGCACCGCCACATCGGAATAATGATCTCGACCGACCACTTTTGCCTCAAATTTGCTGCCTCCTCCAAGACCGACCTTAACCGCACTACGGTTACCTACCACATGGCTACACGTTACAATGTAACCATCAGAACTCCATACAACACCTGAACCTCTGTGCCCGTACATTCCAGTGCTTACACTAACCACTGATGACGCTGTCTTCTCAACTACTTCGGCGGTCGCATCTGATAGCGACTTCAAAATCTGTGACGGAACAACTGTACGACTCATATTTTCACCTGTACTATTTAGATAACTGCGAGATATTTGTTGACTGAGGATAGAAGAGAGTCAGTCACATCTAGGCTAACGTAAAATATGGGTCGAAGATTCTGAAGTAGGCTATTCGCTTGAGTCGTCCAGGTTTGGAATAAAGCTTAGCTATGTAGCCCATAAGCTGATAAGAGGCCTTTAGGGCAGCATTCCAATCCTTCTCCCACAGCAGCTTAGCCTCTATACTAAGCTCACCGTCTAAAAAATTGGCGTCAACTTGGATTCCACCATCCTCGGTAACCCACTTCAGCGTAATACCTTCATCATTCTCGGAGTAACCCAGCCAACGAAGCATCCCAAACCATTTACCTCTGAGATCCGAAACAATTTGTTGAATTGGGACATCGATGGGTAGGAGTGTTTGGAGAAGGGGCACGCGAGGCTCCCTTGTGTTTAGTGGATATAGCCTAAGAAATTCTTTGACTTTTGATGTAACTTTGTAGCCTTCCAACCCTTTTTCCACTATGCCTTGACCTTCGAGTCTGTAAAGAATCCTAGAGAGCGTTTCAGGATGTACTCCCAGCCTCCTCTTCAGTCCTTCGAAGGTGAAACTTGTTAAATCCTCTTCTCCGATTACGTGCAAAACATTCGTGTCCCTTTCGTTAAGTGAAAGTTCTGGGATGTCTTGCCATTCTGCGTCCATGGCTAATATTGTCTCCTACTAATAATTGGATTAATGGCTCCTATTGAACCTTACTCAAAATGTAAACGCACATTCAAGATATAGATTGATACGACGAAAATGTAATAAATTAATGTTAATATTAAAAAATGGTGATTTTACGCCGCTAGAGTTTGTAGGAGACGTAATAACTCTTAGTGGTCTAACAGGTACGAAGTTAAAATGCGACGTAGTAGGTGAATACTATCCTTTTTGGTGGGGCATTACATCAGGAGGGCCAAGTAGGAACCACCGATATCCCACAGCCATAGTTGAATTAAATGCCGCCACAGGTGAAGTATACATCAAAGATACTCAAGAAACAGTTCTGGGTTCAGCAGGTCACGCCCTAAAACTTAAAGTAAAAACTTCTCATACGCAAAATCTTAAAGTTGTCTTGATTGAAGAGGACCCTAACTGCTTTGCTCATTTGAAGAATGTTATCAAAAGAAAATGGCCCATCATTTCTGTAGACGAGGCGGAAGGTCTTATTACTTCAAATTCCTCAAACATTTATCTTTGGAACATGATCCTTGATGATGCTCTCGAATTAATTGGAGGACTTAAACTAGGCAACGCTCTTTACTTTTTCGATCTGCTTAGAAGTGTTGAATATACAACCATAGAGAAAGTTGCTAGCAAAAGGATGGATACCTTCTTCAAAACAGGAACAGAATTTATCATTTTTATTTTTACTTCTGACTGGTTTCTGGGTAGAGATGATTTTGCTCCTTTGCTTTGTACTCTCGAAGAAAATACTTGGACTGAAAACGAGAAGAGAACAGTTTCAGAAGCAGATGCTCTCTTCGTAAACAAAGAATGGCATAGTCATATTTTAAGCGATAACTCTGTTGAAGATAAAGAAAGAGCCTTAATAGAACTCTACAAGAACAGGCTGCATAGATGGTTCAGATATGTTCTTCCATTACCATTTAATCCAAAAGAAAATCAGATTTTTCACCTTATTCTCTGCTCTAATTACGAAACTGGAGTAGGAGCCACAAGAGACTTTTACTCTTCGAAAACGGGCAACCCTAAGTATTCACCAGATAACCAAGGTGCGTATAGGAGGTTCAAGAGCATGCATTCAGAAATCTGTGGAGGTCTAAAAGGAAGGAAACGACCGTTGCAATGGAAAATCTTGTGGTTGATTATCAGACAACATGAAGGAGGAATATGTGATTGCGAGTGTAGGGACTTCGTAAACATGGAACCTAATTTCTTGAAAAGAAAGTTTGCATTAGAATGGCTAGAGAACAGGGCCTATTTAGAAAAGGTTGACATTGAACATGCATGGGATGCTGCCATTAATCAGTATAGGTTGAATTGGGAATTTGTAAAAGAAAAACTAGGAGTCGGCCCTCCTCCCTCATTAGAGCCTTTATCTCCTGAGGACATGTATAAATGAAACTGAGAGAATGTTTCGAGCTGGCTGAGAAACGGAAGATTACGTCTGGTACCAAGGAATGGGCAGATTATAATGTCAATTGCATAAAAGGTTGCTATAACAATTGTAGATATTGCTATGCTAAAGTGATGGCTAAAAGATTCGGTCGAAGTACGGATGATACATGGAAGAATATGGAAATAAAAACGGATCTGCTTAGCAAAAATTTCAAAAAGTGGCCTGGTCGAGTGATGTTCCCAAGTACACATGATATTTTCGATATCTCACCATTTAAGGAGGCTTGTTTTATTGTTCTGAGGAAACTGCTGGAGAGCGGAAATGACGTGTTAATTACTACGAAGCCCAGAATTACCATAATCCAAGAGATAGACCAGCAATTTAGCCATTACAAGGAACAGATACAATTTAGATTCACTTTAACTTCTATTGAAGACAAACTTCTGGAGTTTTGGGAACCCAATGCATCCAGAATCAAAGAAAGACTAGTCTCTCTTAAGTATGCTTTCCGAAGAAGATTCAAGACAAGTATATCAATCGAACCATTCCTAGATTATGACCCTACGGAACTGATCGAAACTATAGCACCTTTCACTACCGAATCGATATGGGTAGGGAGAATGAACTACATTCCTCGTAAAAACCTCTCTAACGAAGAGAAACCGTATTACAATAAAATTCGGAAGAATTATGAGACCAACCATTTGTGGGAATTATATAACAAGCTAAACAGACGTCCCAAAGTTAGGTTCAAAGACAGCGTAAGAATCCAACTTGGCATAAGGACTCGTAATAGGTGTTGAGGGACTTGCTAGATGATACCGATACAAACGGGATTTTCTCTTCATTATCTGTCTCAGGACAATGTTGCTCTGGAAAATCTACTTTGTGTAAAATTCTTTCAAAGAAACTCAACTGGGCACACGTTAACGTAGGAAATGAATATAGGAAGATTGCTAGACTCAAAGGCTTAGAAATCGAGAAATTTGGTTCCATCCCCGATATACTGCTTCGTCAAATAGACGATCAAATCCACCAGCGTATTCAGACTGAAACAAACATAATATGGGATGGCCGACTGGCTTGCTATCTAGCTCGCGATAACATGAAAATCTTCAAAGTTTATTGTTTAGCAGATCTCGATATCCGTGCTGAGAGAGCTGCAAATCGAGACAAAATGCCCCTTGAGAAAGCTAAGAGAAAAGTTCTAACCCGAGACGTTGAAGAAGCAAATGTTTTCAAGAGGCTCTATAATATCTCGACTCAGTACAACTTAAAATGGGTGGATCTCCGTCTCAATACTTCTTCCAATTCTCCAGAAGAACTCGCTAATATAATAATACGAGCCCTTCGTAACGTTAATCTCTGAATGATACAACTCATTGATGTAACAAACTTCCAAACTTTGTGACTTTTATGTAAACGCGCAGGTCTTGAATGAACGCAATTATTTGTTTCACTTCACGTTTTTGTGAATTTATTGTTGCTCTAGTTTACGAAAAACGTTAAGCTTCATCAATGAACCTGCTTGGTTTAGGTATTTCCGGCGACAAACCTCGTCTCTCACGTATTTTCCCTATAACAGTAAGCGCAAGGTTTTCCGGCACTCTTTCCCAATGATCAAACGTGGACTGCCAGAACGCATGCCCTGAAGTAGCTGACCTCATTTCAGCGGATAAACCAAATGTTTCAGCAACTGGAATATACCCGTTGATCATGGTTATGGGACCCTTCTGCTCAGAAGAGAGTATTCTGCCTCGTTTTCGGATGATTATGCTTGTTACGTCTCCAACCCATTGCGCAGGAACAGACACACCAATCTTGTACACGGGTTCCAGAAGCACGGATTTCGCCGTGAGGAATGAGCCTAAGAATGCTCTACGTATTGCGGGCATGATTTGAGCTGGACCACGATGCACGGGATCTTCGTGCAGTTGAACATCCAAAAGTTTTGCTTTGACGCCTCGCAACGGCTCTTCGCAGAGAGGACCGTTTTCGCATGCCCATCTGAAACCAGCAATGGCCATTTCTTTCGCTTCTCTAAGGTATTGAATACCTTTTGTGAGGTCAATTAGAATATTTTTGTGTTCTTCAATAACCCAAACTTTTTTCGCCTCTTCAGTGGGCCATTTTGCCTCTGTGCGCAAAATTGTGCTTATGTTCTTTTGACCCATTATTCCTCCGATTTCTCCTTTCTCAATCATGTCTATGACTTTTTCCTCAAGGGGTTCCACTTGTATCCAGAATCGGTTGTGTTTGTTGGGACTTTTCGCCATCGCTACTACGCCTTTGTCGGATACGCTTTCTCTGTAAACAACGATTGGTTTTGAGGTGATGAGGTCTAATCCTGGCGCAAAGTCTTTGAGGAACTTAACTGCAATTTCTAGGTGCAGTTCGCCCATGCCACTGAGTAGATATTCACCGGTTTCCTTGTTTATTGTGGTTACTAGGTTAGGGTCTTCGATTGCTAGCCGGTGCATCACATCTACGAGGCGAGGTAGGTCTTTTGGGTGTTTAGGTTCTATTGCGATTGTTACGACGGGTTCGGAGACATATTTTATGCGTTCGAAAGGTGTCATTGCATCGCGATGTTCGATGTCGATAAGAGTTTCGCCGGCTCTTGCAAGGTCTAGTCCTAGTAATGCTGCTATGTTTCCCGCTACGATGCGGTCTACAACTTCTCTGAAGGCGCCCATGTACATGGAAACTTGTTGTACTCTATAGTCTTTTTTGGCTCCGACTAGATAGATTTGTGTGCCTTCTTGTATCGCTCCTGAGAATAGTCGTCCAGTGGCGACTAGCCCTGCGTGTGGATCTAGCTGTGTTAGAGTGAGACATATTACGGTGGGTCCTTTTTCGTCGCAGGTTAGCATAGCTTGTCCTATTTCTGAGTCTAGGTCTCCTTTCCAGACTTTCGGGATTCTATATCTTTGGGCTTCGATTGGATTTGGGAGATTTTTGACGACCATGTTCAGTATGGCAGTGTGGAGAGGGATTGTTTTCTGGAGTTCTTGCCATTTTTCTTTGCGGTAAGCATCTACCACGTCGCTGAATTTAATTCCTTTTTGTTGGGCTAATTCTACCGTGAAGCCCCATCGATGGAGGGCGGAGCCGAAGGCAACTGTTCCCTTGGCTGGGTCTACTTTCCATTTGTTTTTGAATTCTTTTTCTCCGTAGAGGGAGATGAGATTGTTGAAGTCGCGAATTATACGGAGGAGTTTGTTTTGGATTTCATC
>CAYFTS010000140.1:0-1538 GCA_964346135.1 uncultured Candidatus Bathyarchaeia archaeon
TGCACGTTCTTTTCACGTGCAACTCTAGCGAGTTCTTTGAAGAAAGACTTGGACATTTTTGTTAGGTCGAAGCTGAATCCGTATGGCATGCTTAATAATTTTGGCATCCTAAGCTTTAAGATTACCGATTAGTAGTGAACTCAGCTTTTTCTTAATTCATGTTGTTTTCTACTAGAATTTGTCCATAGAGTAATGTTCCTTAGGCTTTTAAATAATTGAAGTTGGTTGTTTATTTTGAGAAGGGAGAAGGTAGGGGTATTTTGAACATTCCTAAACCCAGCATTGTTGTAGGGTTAAACAACGACTACTATGGAATGTACGTTCCATCGATGAAAACGATTTTCTTAACATCCTTAACAAACGAATTTAATGTGGAATGGATATTGAACCATGAAACTATGCATCACGTCTTAGAGCACAGAATTAACCATGATGTAAGTGTAAAATTTGATAACATAGACTTCGACTTATGGGTACTTCTACGCCAAGATTCAGATGACGTTTTGAATAATCCGTTTGAAGACGATAACATTCTGAAAAGGATGTGGAAGACTACAAAGTCCTTCTTCACAAAACTTCCATCAGCTTTGTTGTTTAAATAAACTTAGAACTCGGATAACCAAAACTTTGCGTGCACGAAATGAGCTAGAAAGACCGGCTAATGTTCTTTTTAGGAAGCGCAAGTAACTGGTCAAAAATAAAGATGGGATAATGGTTTTCAAAGTAGTTTATAGAAGACGGAGTTCTTTCAGTTTTTCTTTTGTTGGGCGTCCTTCTTTGTCCCATCCTCTCAGTTTGTAGTATTCATCAAGCATTTTGTTGAAATCTTCAGGCTTCACCACGTGTCCGTCAGCCTTGCCTCCTTTCAGGGGCTCATGTGATATTCTGTAAGGCAAAGTATCGTCTTTTCTCGTTAGCCCTTCTCTCACATTGAACATTCTAATTAGGTTCCAAATTCTTTCCCCAACGACCTTCATGTCATCTACGCTTAGCTTCCAACCTGTGGCTGCAGAGGCAAGTCTAGCTATGTTTTCCCATCCTATGGCGTAGAAGTCGCATACAACGAGACTCCATTTTGCACAATATAGATTTTGACCGTCTATCACCAATTGCGCCTTTCCTTCAGTAGTGAAGGGATCCATATTTCCGAACACCTCATCGGCCACGGGCCAAGCTCTCATGTGACATGCCCCTCTGTCTGAAGTGGCGTAAGCCAAAGCCATCCCTATTGATCCTCTTGGTTCATATCCCGGGTATTCCAGTCCCTTAACTTGAACCGCAAACCGGTCAGATCCCTTTCCTATTTTCTCTGCTGCTTTTTTCACACCTTCAGCCAAAATGTTTCCTATCGCTTTTCTATAGGCAATCAAATTTGGCATTTCGATGTAAGCTTCTAAGTTGCCGAAGGTTAGTTCTAGGCCGTTCGTGTCTTTTTTAGTGATGAGTCCTTTTTCGTAGCATTCCATGGCAAAAGCTATGACGTCGCCGGTGGATATTGTGTCCAAACCAAGTTTGTCGCATAGCAAGTTGTATCTGGA
>CAYFTS010000141.1:0-14574 GCA_964346135.1 uncultured Candidatus Bathyarchaeia archaeon
CATAGAGAGTGGCTTCGCTATTTCGCCTACGTTACTTTTTGTTCTAAAGTGCAGAGATAGAAAAGAAGGGAAAGGAAGGAAGTCTTTAATGATTCACTTTGGCGTCAATGAGCTGTCCACTGGAATTCAATATTTCTAGTTTAAGTGCGATTCTGCCATCGATGGTGTGTGTGGCGCAGCTTAAGCAAGGGTCGTAAGGTCTAATGACCATTTCGATTCTGTCCAAGATTCCCTGATCGTATTTCCCGCCTTTGATGAGGTCTTTGGCTGCTTTCAGTATGGACATGTTTATAGCAGCGTGATTTTGGCACGTTGCAACAATCAAGTTAACGTCAGTTACCATTCCGTTTTCATCAGTTTCATAATCATGTATCAATGTTCCACGGGAAGCTTCTACAACGCCTATTCCACGTCCCGCCCGCGGTTTCACTGCAACTCTTGTGTTCTTGTCTGTGATAGCAGAGTCTTCGAGTAGCTGAACTGCTTGTTCAGAGGCTGTTAATAGTTCGATTAACCTTGCCCAGTGATACAGAAGTGTCTGTTGAGCTGGTCGTCCGAACTGTTTTCTGAATTCTTCCAGTTCTTTTTGAGCTAGAGGTGTCGCCATTTTGTCGCAAACGTTTATTCTTGCCAGCGTGTTCACTCGGTAAACTCCGACTGGGTTGTCGGGGTCCATAACAAGTTTTCCAGCTTTCTTGTAGTATGGGAATTTTAGGTAAGTCCAAGGTTCAGCGTACTCTTCAATGTAGTCCAGATAGTTTTCGGGAGCAAAATCTTCAAAGGAGCCATCCGCCTGCATCATTCTAAGTTTACCATCATAAATTGCATGAGTTCCATCTTCTCGCACTAAGCCCAGAAAGCCGGTGTTTATGACTGCTAGGTTTTTCACTAGGTCAATGTATTTTGGGAAAATGTCGTTTTTAGCCAAGTTAATGGTGAACTGAGCAAAGTCCAAGAGTTCTTTAGCCATCTTTAAGCCTTTAACTCTGTCCTCCTCCTTCAAGGGTTTAGTCCAACCGCCAGGCACCGCCGCTACTGGATGTATTCTTCTTCCACTGAGCATCATCACCAAGTTGTGAGCAAGATGGTGATTGTGGATAACCTTTTTTGCAAGATCTGGATTGGCCTTGGCTATCCCGAAGACGCTTCTCTCTTTATAATCGGCGTCTGGACCCATTACGAAGTCGGGGCCAGAGAGTATATAAAAGTGTAAAATGAAGTCCATGATCTTGTCTCCGAGGTAGGCTAGTTCTCGCAGTTTTGTTCCAGCTTCTGGAGGAGTCACTCCGAAAACAGCGTCGGTTGCCTTTGCAGAAGCTATATGGTGGGCCCATGGACAAACTCCGCATATTCTCGGTGTTATTAGAGGTAGTTCTTCAACTGGACGTCCGATGCAGAACTGTTCGAAGCCTCTAAGCTCGAGAACGTGCATTTTTGCGTCAGTTACGTCTCTTTTGTCATCAAGTTTTATGACGACTTTTGCGTCTCCTTCAATTCTAGTTACAGGTTCGATAACAAGTTCTTTTGACATGTCTTATCACCTCACACTTTGCGCACTCTTAATTTATTGTGGCCTCCAACGAATCGGTTGAAGGTTGCAAGTCGGTCGGGTATTTCTCTGACGTTTATACCTATAGTTGCGAGGGCACCCATCATGTCCACCATTTGGTTGCCTCCGAAGCGTATTGGACCCATGCAACCTCTGCATGGAAAATTACCAGCTATGCATCTTGGAACTTTTTCATTACCACCGCAACCCGTTCTCGTTGCTGGTCCGAGACAAAGATAGCCCTGTTCTAGTAAGCATCTTTCTTCAAGTGGTGGAATCTCAAGAGGCCTTTTTATCGCGGCCAGCGCTTTCTTTTCCCTTTTCAATGGACAATCTTCACAGACAGCTTTCTCCTCGAGTTTGAATTCTTTGCCAGATAGAAGCGCTGTCAGAGCGTTAGCAAAGAGGTCTGGATTTGGAGCACAACCAGGTATTCTCAAGTCAACCTTTACCACCTCATCCACAGCCATGAGACGGTCGGTCCATGGAGGGATGTTTATCGACGGGAAGTCTCCAGGCACTGTGCTTCTCGTGTTTTTGTAGACTTTATTGAAAGTTTGTTCTTGGGTGTACATGTTTGCCAGCGCTGGAAGCCCGCCGAAAACTGCGCAAGATCCATAGGCAATTACGGTTTTGCATTTGTTCCTTACTTCTTGTGCTAATTCCTTATGTTCCTTGTTTCTAATGCCTCCTGTGATTATGCCGACGTCTGCTTCTGGGATTTCTATCTTTTTGCCTTCTCCTGTCTGACCGAAGTATTTATGGTCCATTAACACTGGCATGTGTACGAATTCCAGTTGTGGTAGTATGTCTAATAGTGGTTCGCCTATGTCTAAAATGCTGCACTCGCATCCTCCGCACATGTTTAGCCATTCTTCAACAACTTTCACAGGCACAGTTTTCACACCTTTTTCTTTTTTATTGTTTAGAGAAAAATAATGATTCAACTCTTTGTTAAAAAGTTTGTGGATATGCCTTAATTTTTAAGTTTGAAACTGGAAAAGAGTTAATTTGTTTTAATACCATTAATTTCGGGCTTTTATGCTATTTTAACCATAAAATTGATAATTAATGCCCAAAAACAGAATTTCAAAAGGCTTATAAATGAAGCATTCATCTAATAAACTTCTCAAAACAAAAACGTTAATTCCATGTTCACGCTCCTATAAAGGAGACATGGAGGCTCAATCATGACCGAACCCAAAAACAATATTATACAATTAGACAAATTGGACATGGGATTTGCTGAAGCTGTAGCTAAAGCTGGCGGTGAGAAAATAAATCTTTGCATTCAATGCGGTACATGTACTGCCAGCTGTCCATCCGGACGAAGAACGGCTTTTAGGACACGTCAACTAATACGGAGAGCACTGTTGGGTCTTCGAGAAGAAGTCCTTTCTGACAAAGACCTTTGGCTGTGCACAACTTGCTACACCTGCTTAGAAAGATGCCCTAGGGGAGTCGATCCAACTGACGTTATTTTAGCTCTAAGAACTATGGCGGCTGAGACTGGGCACATGCTTGATCGGCACAAAATGGTTTCTGGGTTCGTCATAAAGTATGGGCACGCTGTTCCCGTTAACGAGAAATACAGAAAGTTGCGAGCGAGTCTAGGTCTCAGTGAAGTTCCGCCGACTACACACAAGTCTAAAGAGGCTCTCAATGAGGTTCAAGAGATCACTAAGAAAACGAGATTCAACAAACTAGTTGATTATGAAAAGAAATAAGTTGGTGAACCCAGATGCAGTATGCATTTTTTCTTGGATGCGTAATTCCCAACCGCTATCCCGGAATTGAACTAGCCATGCGAAACGTTGCGCCAACGCTTGGAATCGAGCTTAAAGACATGGAAGGAGCATCTTGTTGTCCGGCGCCAGGCGTGTTTAAATCCTTTCATCAACCTACGTGGCTAGCTTTAGCAGCTCGAAACCTTGTTATTGCAGAAACATTAGGCACCGACATTGTGACGCTCTGTAATGGTTGCTATGGTTCTTTGACGGAAGCGAACGAAATTTTAAAGACGGATTCCTCAAAGCGAGATGAAGTGAACAAGATTCTATGCGCCTTTAACAAGGAATTTAAAGGCATCATTGACGTGAAGCACTTCGTAGAAGTTGTTCATCATGAAATCGGAACCGAGAAATTAAGAGGACTTGTGAAAAAGCCTATTAACCTGAATGTTGCGATCCAATACGGCTGCCACCTGTTAAAACCAACAAAATATCGAAAGGTTGAAAGTACTGAACGCCCCAAGTTTCTGGATGAACTAGTTGAGGTGCTAGGCTCGAAGAGTGTTCCCTACCGCGACAAAATGATGTGTTGTGGGGCAGGAGGAGGAGTAAAAGCCAGTAATCCCGACGTTTCGTTGGACATGGCTAAAGAAAAGCTGGAGAACATAAGAAAAGCGGACGCAGAATGCATAGTTACTCCCTGTGCTTTCTGCCATCTTCAGTTTGACAGGGGACAGGTAGACATCCGAGACAAGTTGGGCGTTGCCTTCAACATCCCGGTGCTACATTACGTGCAGTTCTTAGGTCTTGCGTTGGGATTGGCGCCAGAAAAACTAGGTCTCTACAGCAACGCTATCCCTGTCGATTCAATTCTTAAAAAATTGGAAGCTCCTATCGTAGCGTAGTAGTTCTTAAGGTGAAATTTGTTTAGCAATTGAAAAAATTACAAGAAGATTTGGTGCTGATTTTTCCTTTTCTTTTTTTTTGGGGGAGAGAGCCATCACTTAGATGGAGTTTTCTGAAAAACCAAAAAATTATATGGGAGACGTCATTCTTGAAGTCCAAAGATAGAGCTCTGCACGCGTATTTATGTTTCTTGATTGTTACACGCACATTCTAAGAATTCACATTTCTGAACGATGGGTTCTACAAATGGCAGGTGGTTCACTTCTTGTCGGCTTAGAGTGCCGTGCATCGCTTTTTTCAAAAGAAATAACCAGTGGTCGAAATTTTCGAATTCTGCATTAAAATTTGTGGCTGCCTGAATTAATGTACTTTCAATTTTGTCTAATGAGCAGTTGACATCGCATGGAGAGTAGCAGCCAGAAGCCAATATGGTTTTTGCCAGTCGAAATTCTTCATTTATGGAAGAAGGTAAAGCCACTTTTTTGTCTGTAAGAGCGTATTTCAAGGACAGAAGGACTACCCATCTCATTCCTTGTCTTCTTAACGCTTGAAGTTTCGTCTGTCTTTCAGCCTCTGTCTCTTCAACCATAAAATCTCTCTCAATGTTCAGCTGGTTGATTAATATTAGCTCATGAGAATAATATTAATTTTGTCATATAAACGATAACAACTCTTATTGTAAATGAGGAAAATCTTTCTATTCCTCTCATGATGCTTCTGGAGATTGGTTCGCGTTAGACTTAATATTTGGCATCGCATCTTTGCACACAAGCCTCGAAACAGAAAACATAGAGCTTGTTCACACAACGGGTTTTCCGAGAAACAGAAACACATGCGGAAAATGAGCGAAGAAGAGACTGTTGAAGTTGCCGTGAAGCTGCCATAGGTCATCATTGACTTAGCGCCCGCGTGAAAGCAAACTTTAAAAGCTACTTTATGCGAGTTAAGTTTTCCTTAAGATTGAAGGTGAAAACTCTATGTCCAGTAGAAAACGGAAAGTAGACAAAGAGAAGCTAAAACCCATTTACGAGCGTAGAAAAAAACAGGGGTTCATCATAAATGCGTTGAGAGCTCAAGGTCCATTAACCATCCCAGAGCTTTCAAAGACTACGGGACTCGAAGCACATAAGGTTCTGATGCACCTGATTGCACTAAGACAGTTTGGAAAAGTTGATATTGTTGAAGAAAAAGGCGATCAGTTAGTATACGCTTTGAAACATCAATAAATATTTCCACCAAAGTTGAAGCTGCTATCGTTCTTGTATGTGCCCAGTTCTCATAAAGAGTTGAGTAGTATTTTACTGTGATCATCAAAGAAAATACTTGCGCGTGCACACCTCCTTTTCTCTTTTTGAGGAATCATCACTTAGATGGAGTTTTCTGAAAAACCAAAAACTATATGGGAGACGTCATTCTTGAAGACCAAAGATAGGAGCCCGTTCAATCATTGCATTCTGAAATCAAGGTCAGCGGCATCGTTCAAGGAGTAGGTTTTAGACCTTTCGTCTATCGGATCGCCGTAAAAAACAAATTGGTTGGTTATGTGCGTAATCGAGGAGACGCTATTGTGGAAATCGCTGTTGAAGGAAAAAAAGGTAACGTTAAGCGCTTTCTTAACGATCTGAAGAAGAAGAAGCCGCCTCTCGCTCAAATCTATGAGGTAACCACTAAGTATGCGGAAGACAAAAACGAATTTGAAAAGTTCACGATCCTCAAGAGTTCTGAAAACGTGGAACATTCTGGCTCTGTTATCCCACCAGACGTTTCCATCTGCGACGACTGTTTAAACGAGCTTCGAGATTCAGAAAACAAGCGATACAACTATTTTTTCATCACTTGCACCAACTGTGGACCCAGATACACTATCATAGAAGGACTTCCATACGATCGACCGAACACCACCATGCAAGATTTTCCAATGTGCGATTTCTGTTCAAAAGAATATAGAGACCCATCTAACCGCCGATTTCACGCCCAAACCGTAGCGTGTAGCGAGTGCGGTCCAAGAGTTTACCTCACGAATAGTGACGGTCAGCTCGTTGAACATGAAAACCCGATTAGGGATGTGGGTAGGCTACTTCAAGAAGGCTATGTTGTTGCGATTAAGGGAAATGGAGGTTTCCACGTTGCAACTGCGACAACTCTGTCCGAGCCTATATCTAAATTAAGAAAGGTCAAGTATAGGGCTCAGAAGCCATTCGCAATTATGGCTCGTGACCTCGAAGCTGTAAAGTCCTTCGCTGAGGTGAGTCGGGAAGAAGCTAACCTGCTAACTTCATATATGAAACCGATTGTTCTGCTAAAGAAAAGCAGAGACTACTACCTATCAGAACTGATATCTCCGGGACTGCATAACATCGGCGTGATGCTTCCATACACTGGCTTGCACGTGATGTTGTTTGATGGAGTGCGTGAACCCGCTTTCGTTATGACGAGCGCCAATCCTCCAAGTCAGCCTATTGTCACTCAGAATCAGGAAGCCTTGGAAAAGTTGGGGTCAGTGGTTGACTTCTTCTTGTTTCATGATCGAACCATTGCTCAGAGGTGTGATGATTCTGTTGTTCGCCTTCATGGCAAGAATTTGAGTATAATTCGTAGGTCTCGGGGATATGCTCCTGAGCCAGTCCGCTTGAAACGTTCGGTGGATAATTGTGTTTTGGGCGTTGGTGCAGAGGAAACCGTGACCTCGTGCGTGCTATTACAGAACAAGGCGTTCATTTCTCAGTACATCGGAGATGTAGAAAACTTGAAAACACTTGAATTCTTGAAAGACGCCATTGCTCACTTGATTAGATTAACAAACAGCAAAATCGATATTGTCGCTTGTGACTTACATCCAATTTTCACTACTACAAGGCTGGCTCACGAACTTGGAAATCAGCTTGAATGTCCAGTTGTTCCTGTTGAGCATCATCACGCTCATATAGCATCTCTTATGGGAGAACACAACCTCAACGAAATGGTGGGCATAGCCTGCGACGGGTTTGGCTACGGCTCAGACGGCAACGCATGGGGCGGAGAAGTCTTATATTGTAACAGCAACGGTTTCCAACGTTTAGGACACCTTCAAGAACAGCCGATTGTTGGAAGCGACTTAGCAACGCGATATCCACTACGAATGGCTGCCGGGATTCTCTATGGCACAGTGGACATTGAAGAATGGTTGCTTTCTAACAGCAACCGCTTTCCACACGGCGAAAAGGAAGTTGAAGTAGTCATTAAACAGCTGGAGAAAGGACTGATGCCTAAAACCACGAGTTGTGGAAGAGTACTAGACGCGGTCTCAGCCATACTGGGCATATGTTATGAGCGCACTTATGAAGGCGAACCAGCGATGAAGTTAGAGTCAGCCGCCATTAATGGAATGGACGTGTTAAACTTGACACCTGAACTTGAAGGCAATGTCATTAACACTACACTTATGGTTTATGAAGTGTTTAGCCAAAGACACAATCATTCAGCCGCCGACTTAGCTTGCTCTGCCCAATCCTACCTAGCTAAAGGCATAGCGCAACTTGCTGTAGAGGAGGCAGAGAGACTGAGTGTTAAAGCAATAGGTTTCTCTGGAGGCGTCGCCTACAACGAGCATATTACGCAGGTAATTAGAAAAACTGTTGAAGAAAACGGTTTCAAATTCTTTGTTCACCGTTTGTTGCCGCCTGGAGACGGAGGCATCTCCTTTGGACAAGCCATCGCTGTTAGCACTTCAAAATGGTGACCAGCAATAGGTTTTTGTTGTCACCTTCTCAATCTTGGTATTAACATTGGCACTTTCTTCTTATAATCTTCATATTCTTTGCCGAATTCTCTAGCCAGTTCTTTCTCCTCTTTCCTCGAGATGAGATAAATAAGTACAACCATCAAGGGAGTAAAGAGTAAAGAATACCATGCAGACAATAGAAAGGAGATTCCCGCATGTGCCAATAATGCGCCAAGATTTTGTGGATGTCTAACAATAGAATAAACCCCTGCAGTAACAATTTTTTCTGCCCTATGCGTTTCCGCCACTCTTATGGTTACTTCTTTTACGCCTTTGATTCCAAACCAAGCACCCAGCGTAAGAAAAGGTATTGAAGTTATTAGATGAAACAAAGGAATCAAAAAATTGATAACTGGAACCGAGACTGCGAGATTTTGAAGCGCTGGAGCAGTAAATTTGGGCTGAGGTGAAATCCAGATTCCAATCAAAAAGAAGAAGAAACCCCATCCTGAAATAAGGCCTAGAATTTCACCAATTTTGGTTCCTTTCTCCTTTCCGTATCTTTCTTGAAGTTTTAAATGCTCCACTGACAAGAAATGAAGTGCTGTTGCTACAATCACAGCTAATACGCAAATGAAAAACCAAATATACATTTTGTCACCATTGAATTTCAATAGTTCATCAAGTTAAATCATTTTCTGCTCTGTTAGTTAATGGCACTCTACTTTGAATTTCCATATTCTAGTTATCATAGTATCCGTAATGGATTTATCTTACAATCTGCCTTACTAAGTGATACAAATGTGTCTCGCAGTCCCCGCTAAGGTTCTGGAAATTCATGGAAACGTTGCGAAAGTGGACTTTGGCAATGGGATTCTGCGAGACGTGAACGTTATGCTGGTGGAAACTAAAGTGGGAGAATACGTTTTAGTTCATGCTGGATACGCCATCCAAGTTATCGACAGAAAAGCAGCGGAAGAAACCCTGCAACTCTGGGATGAACTTCTCAAATTTCAGTCCTCAACCATGTAGATGGTGACACGAATGAAAGAGATAGTGAAGGCGGAAGAAGGAGAGGTTTTCGACGTAGAACTCGAAGCGGATATTCTTAAAGCGAACGAAAAACTTGCAGAGGAAAACAAAGAACTTCTGCGCAAGCATGATGTAGCTGCGATTGACATTATGGGCTCCATTGGCGCTGGAAAAACCTCTCTCATCGAGAAACTGGTTCAGTTATTGAAGGGAAAATATCGGATAGCGGCTTTCAAAGGGGATTTAACAACCACCATAGACGCTGAGCTGATTGCGAGACACGGTGTCGAAGTTGTTCCCATTAACACTGGAAAAGAATGTCATTTAGACGCCAATTTGGTGAGAAAGGCTCTTCAAAAAATAGACCTGAACAACCTTGACCTCCTATTTATTGAAAACGTTGGAAACCTCATTTGTCCAGCTGAGTTTCCATTAGGCTCGGAGAAACGTGTAGTTGTAATCAGCGTTACAGAAGGACCCTACATGATAATGAAACATCCCTTCATCTTCATGGACGCGGATGTGGTAGTAATTAACAAAGTGGACTTGGCTCAAGCTATGGAAGTAAATGTGAAGAAACTGGAGATGGATGTTAAGCGGATAAATCCAAATGCAAAGGTTGCAGCAACAAACTGCAGAAGCGGAGAAGGCGTGAGGAAAGTGGTTGAAGCGATGGGTCTCTAACATCACTACGGAGCAGTTAGAAAATGCACGAGTTTTCTATGACCACCCAAATCGTGAGCTACGTTCTTGAAGAAGCAAAAAAACACAACGCAAAACGCGTTAATGAAGTTCATCTAATAATAGGTAAGCTTACATTTCTCGGTGTTGAACAGGTCAAATTCTCATATGAAATGTTAGTGAAAGGCACAATAATGGAAGGCTCAAAACTGCGCATTGAAGAAAAAAATGGCGTTGTGAAATGCAACAATTGTACATATGAGGGCGGTCTCAAATACGAAGACGACCCGATGTATCATATTCCGTCTCCAACTCTTAACTGCCCAAAATGCGGGGACGTAGTTAACATTGTGGGAGGCAAAGAGGTCACAATAAAAAGCATAAAACTGGTCGCATAGAAAGGTTGTATCCTAGATGGAGGAGCAGTTGAAGTTTAGAGAACCCGCACTAGCCAAAAAAGTTGCAGTTTACGCTCGAAATTTGGCTCCACCATACAACGTTAAGTTTTGTCATGTGTGTGGCACCCACGAGTGGACAATTGCTCATTACGGATTAAGAGCACTTCTTCCCAAAACAGTGGACGTGATTGGGGGTCCAGGCTGTCCAGTTTGCATTGTTCCAGCCGCTGAAATCGATGAGGCCATACAGTTGGCTCTTAATGGAGTAACGGTTACAACGTTTGGTGACGTGGTGAGAGTTCCAAGTTCTGAAATGTCGTTGCAAGAGGCTAAAGCGTCTGGTGGAGACGTTAGAATCGTGTACAGCGCGAGGGACGCTGTTAAGATGGCGGAGAAAGAGTCTGACAAAGACTTTGTTTTTTTTGCAATAGGATTTGAAACCACGGCGCCGACCACAGCAACTGAAATCGTTAACAAACCGCCTGAAAACCTTAGTTTTCTCGTTTCGCATAGGTTGATTCCTCCAGCAATGGAACTTCTACTTGGAATCGGCGACCTGCACATTGACGGATTCATCGCTCCAGGCCATGTTTCCACCATAATCGGAATGAAGCCATACGAAATTTTTCCAAAAACTTACCGCATGCCCACCATCGTAGCCGGGTTCGAGCCTCTGGACGTTCTGTTCGCCATCTCCATGCTACTTAAACAGATAAAGGACGGCGAGTCCAAACTGGAAAACGAGTACACACGTTCTGTAACGTGGGAAGGCAACGTGAAGGCTCAGCGTTTAATCGAGAAAGTTTTTGATGTGGTTGATGGACACTGGAGAGGACTTGGAAAACTCCCCAAATCAGCGTTGGCGCTGAAAGAAGAGTTTGCATTGTATGATGCGAGGAAAAAATACAACGTGAAAATTGAAAAGGCTAAAGACTTGTTGCCTGGCTGTCTATGCCACTTAGTCATGATTGGAAAGATTAAGCCGCCAGAATGTCCTCTATTTATGAAAGTGTGTACGCCGCATGCTCCAAAAGGCGCTTGCATGGTTTCCATCGAAGGTACGTGTAGAATCTGGTTTAGACACAAAATCACGGAAGTTTAGCAGATTCTTGGAACTGGGTCTCCAATTGGTGGTGAGAGAATTCTTTTTCCGCCCACTGCAGTTTTGAGAACAACTCCATTGAACTGATTGGTTGTTTCGCCTATTATCTGAGCGTCTTTTCCTTCTTTCGTCTGTCTTAGCGTCGCCAATATGTCCTTAGCCTTTTGAGGCACCGCGCCTATCGCTACTTTTCCTTCGTTTCCCACCTCTAGCGGGTCGATGCCCAGCATTTCGCAAGCCGCTCTAACGTCCTCACGTATCGGTATTTTTTCTTCATACGTTAATATTCCAATCTTTGACTTTTCACTCCACTCGTTTAACGCATTGGACAAGCCGCCTCGAGTGGGGTCTTTCATTGCCACGATTCCTCCAACCTTTAATAGCCGCATGATAAGTTTGTTTAACGGCGTCACATCTGACAAGATTTGGCTTCCGAAGTCGTATCCCTCTTGGGATGAGAGCACTGCAAGTCCATGGTCTCCCAAAGTACCTGAGACTATGACTACGTCTCCGTTTCTGAGGTTGGAGTCAAGAATCCAGCGTGCATTAAAGGAACGATGTTTCTTCACTTCGATAATGTTTCTTTCCAACGCTTCGTTTCGCCTTCCTATCCCAGAAGTGTTGATGACGCATCCTCCCAGAACTCCTCTCTCAACGACCTTCGTGTCGCCGGTTATAATGTGGACATCCGCTTCTCTGCAGGTTTTGCTCATGCTCTCCAAGATTTTATCTAAATCTTCGATGGGAAGGCCTTCTTCCAAGACGAAGCCGCAAGTGAGGGCTGTTGGTTCAGCGCCCATAACTGCAATATCGTTGACTGTGCCCGCCACTGCAAGTCTTCCGATGTCTCCGCCTGGGAAGAAAATGGGCTTCACTGCATGTGAATCTGACTTTAAAACTATGTTGTCTATCACGGCTGAGTCGTCCAGCGCCTCCAGCGGAATTTCAGCTCGGCTTCCGCCTAGATGCTTTATCACGTGTTTCTTGATGAGTTCGCTCATGACGGTTCCGCCGGCGCCGTGAGCCATGGTTATTCGTTTCATGTCTGTGTTCTTCCTAAGCATGATTGGAGAAGAGGGTCTCTTAAGAAGCTTATGCGCATGTGGGTTGAAGAAATTATAAACACTTTATTGTGACGATAATCCTTATAAGCTTCGATGCCCCCCAGTATAATTCCAAACGTGGGTTGGACATGGTAAATAAGAGACTAGCTGCCCCTTTCTTCGGTGGAACCCGAAAGTCCATAATGATGAATTTACTCGGCAAAGACGCCAATTCAGTTGAGTTAGCTAAGAAGATAGGGATCAACGAGAGCGCCATAAGAAGACATCTTGAAGCCCTCGAGAAAGAAGCCATCGTCTATTCTAGATTCGAAAGACGTAACAGAGGTCGTCCAAAAAAGATTTTTTCCCTCACAGCATATGGGAAAACATTTTTTCCGCGAAAAAACAAAACACTACTCTCATTACTGACTCAGAACATAACGCAGAGATACGGCGAGGAAGAAATGGAATTGTTGATGACCTTAGTCGCAAGAGATTTTGTCGATTTACTCGTGACAAAGGAGATAAAGGGAGACCTAGAAAGCAGACTAGAACAACTGGTTCAGCTTCTAAACGACTACGGTTTCTTCGTTTCCCTATCGAAACGCGGCAACAAACACATCATTGAATATCGTAACTGCGTTTTTGAAGATGTCATCCCACAGTTTGGAACATATGCATGCAAAATAGATGAAAGCGTTGTCAAGAAAATCGTTGGCGATGTAAACATTAAATGGATGAAACGTATAGCTGAGGGCGATAAAAAGTGTATACAAATCATCTCGCAATCAGAAACGTCGAACCAACGCAATCGCACAAAACTTGATACAGACAAACATAAATACGAGTTTATGTCGCCTAATACTCTCCAAAATAGTCACAGGCATTCCGTGCATGGAGGAAAATAGAATGCCCATGAAAGAGTTAAAGACAGAAACTGAGAACAAGCTTACCATTGAAAGGAGACTACATGTCAAAGGATACTCCTTAACTCTCGATAAAACCAAATGCCCAGGTTGCGGAATCTGCGTAGAGGTTTGTCCTAGGGATGCCATTGAGCTTAAAAAGGTTCCAAAGGTAGAAGGGAAAAAAGCAAAATCCCCATTTGTCGACTTTGACGAAAAGAAATGTCAATACTGCGGAATATGCAACACTCTCTGCCCCTTTGGGGCACTAGACCACAGAGTCAATGGCGAACCTTGGATCGCTGTGGTGGACAGAGAGAGCTTCCCGCAATTCATTCGGGAAATTGAAGTTGATCCCACTAAGTGTGACGTGGATTGTGTAGACTGCGAGGGTGTGTGCCCGCTAAACCTTATCAAAGTTACCGTGCGAACTCCGGACGGACAAGAAGTCAAGGACGTAAAATCCGTATCGGACAAAGAAAACCTTACGGTCGATGTGGACATAAAGAAAGAGTTCTGTCCATGCTGTCGTATATGTGAATTTAAGTGTCCAAAAGGAGCCATCCACGTTCGAAAAATATTACACGGCATCATAAACATAAACCGTGAAAAGTGTCCAAAAGACTGTCAAGACTGTCTGGATGTTTGTCCAATCCCAGGAGCCCTTTATCTTTCAGAGGAAGATGGAAAGGTGCATGTTAACGAAACGTTTTGTGTGTATTGTGGAGCTTGCAAGATCGTTTGTCCAGTAGAGGGTGCGTTAGAGTTTGAGAGAACGTATATACACCACACTCCGATTCGTTCAGGAGCATGGAATAAGGCTCTTGAAAAGCTTACTTCCACTAAAGGAATGTCAAAGGAGTTGCGAGCTAAGGGCTTCAGTAGAACTCAGTTAGCCGTGAAGAAAAGACTTGGTGAGAGGTCTGCTTAAAATGGCTGAAGAAGAACTACGAATAGGAGTTTTCATCTGTCACTGTGGTCTCAACATCGCTGGTGTAATTGACATTGATGAGTTGGTTAACTATGCTCGCACGTTACCAAACGTGGTTTACGTAAAAGATAATCGTTACACCTGTGCTGATCCAGGGCAAGAAGAGATTAGAAAAGGAATAAAAGAATACAATCTGAACAGAGTTGTAGTAGCTGCCTGTTCGCCACGCATGCACGAACCAACCTTCCGACGATGCGTTGCAGAGGCTGGTCTTAACCCTTATATTTTCGAGATGGCTAACATCCGAGAGTTTTCTTCTTGGTGTCACGCAAATACGCCTAAAGAAGCCACAGAAAAGGCGAAAGAAATCGTAAAAATGGCAGTGGCGAAGGCAAGGTTGCTCCACGGTCTTGACGTTCTTGAAGTTCCTGTCACAAACAAAGCTATGGTCGTGGGTGGAGGAATTGCGGGGATTAGCACCGCCTTAGATCTCGCTGACATGGGTTTCAAGGTTTATCTTGTTGAGAAAACTGAAAGCATTGGAGGTCACATGGCGCAGTTGGACAAGACCTTTCCCACTTTAGATTGTTCAATTTG
>CAYFTS010000142.1:0-6128 GCA_964346135.1 uncultured Candidatus Bathyarchaeia archaeon
GTATCATAAAATCCGCCTCTTGTCCGTCTATACAATCCACCTCCAATCCCAACGATCACCATTCCAATTATTTGAAAAGGTAACATTAGCCCAGCAAATCCCCAAGGTGAAAAAAACCCGTTGATGAACATTACCAAAACGCCGAGAGTCGCACCGAAAGAAATTCCGAAAATAGTGCCAACGAGGAAGACAATTAAGGACGTGAACTCAACATTCGGGGGGCGAGGAGTCAACTGAATGGCTACGCATAGGGCGGATAGAACGATAAGTAGTACGAGTTGGCGAGTGGGGAGTGACCGCATAGATTGTGGTTGGATAATCCAGCCTATAAGCCTTTCGATGTTCCACTTGTATCTACTTGACGCTTCTCCCTCTGCTTTTCTTTAAGACGTAGCTCTACAAGTTTTTTCACGGCTTCTGCGAACTTTTCATCCTTCTCTAAGCTTAGAAATTCTGTTTTAAATTCGTCGAGGCTCTGAGGAAGTTCCACTGTGATTGTTATTTCTGGTCGCCCTATGATCTTTTCGAACTCTTTTTTTGTTTCATCATACCTCTCTGTTGGCTCTTTTGCTTTGGCTTCAAGCCATTTCTTCAATTTTGACACACTCTTAACCTCCTATTCCAAATCTTACAATTATGTAAACAGTTGCGAAGGCAAGCTGGATGAAAGTTGTAATGAAACCAACCCTTGTAAACTCGCTAAAGTTCAAGCTAACTCCTTCTTTTTTCATTGCACCAAGAGCCATGATAACAACAGAGCCACTGAACGGTGTAGCAGCTCCTCCGAGGTTCGTACCTAACGCAAGAGCAGAACCCATTCGCGAGAGCTCAAAGGGACTCAATGCACGCGCCAGAATTATTGGAGTGAAAGTTAAAGCAACTGCCATGTTGCTAACAATCGTGCTTGCAAGCCCACTCGACCAAAGAACAATCAAAGTTGCGATGAATAAGCTCCCGCCTGCCAATTGAAAGAGTTGCGTTGACAAAGTTCCCAGAAACCCGGTTTTCTCTATGCCCCCAACTACGAAAAGAAAACCCGTTAGAAAGAAAATTGTCTCCCAATCCATACGTTTAAAGATTTCAGCTGGGTCAATTTCACTTACTGCAAGTGCAAGGATAGCGCAGCCTAACGCAACAGCCTCTGGACCAACACCTATCATGTCAGAAAGAACAAAGAGAACTATCAGAAGGGATAGTATTATCGTGGATCTCCAGAATAGTTTCTTGTTTTCGATGCTCTCCCACGGGTTGTATGTTGGTGGCATTCTTTTTTTTCTGAGTCTTGATCTAAAAATATAGTATAGAACTAGAATTGTCAGTGCCCACAGAATAATCTCGGCTACTGCTAAGTAGCCGATAAAATCGTTGAAGCTCAGTTGTGTCTGCACGCCGATTATCATATTGCTCACCGAACCGATTAGAGTGCTGGTTCCACCTAAATTTACCATGATAGTTGCTGAAATAAAGAAAGGCACGGGGTCGTAATCCAAGAGTTTGGTTATGGTTATCGCTGCAGCGGCAATGAGCAATATGGCTGTGGAGTCGCTTAGAAACATAGAAACTGCTGCAGACATGATACATAATGTAATGAAAAGTACACGTGGATTTCCTTTCGCAATTTTTATGGAGTAAAGTGCTCCTAACCGAAACAATCCACCTCTGTCTGCCACTTCCACGACTATCATGATGCCTATGAGGAGAGTTATGAGGTTTATATTGTTTCCAACAAAGCCAATTGCTTCGTTATATGTGAACACGTTATATTGAAGACCAAACCAAGCTGTTAATAATGCGCCTATAAGTGCTGCGACAGACATTGGCACCATTTCAGTGGCGGACAAAAGAACTACAAGCGCATAAATAAGAATAAAGACCAGTATCGTCTCGGCCGCCATATCGCTTACCCTTTGTTCTTCCTGTTTCGTGTAGCCAGTTTGACAAGCCGGTCCGACAATACTTCTGCCTTCTCTTCCACTGTCCGGTAGAGAATACGTCCAACATCATATATGAGTACGACGATTAATCCGAGAGCTACTAAGCTTGCCGCACCTGCAAGCATGTTTCCGATTTCAGATATAGAATATAAAAAGGGAATAAGAGCTGAAGCTAAAAGGATGGTTAAGATAATATAGATTGCGTCTCTACCTACCCTTTTTAAAGAACGGTCTTCTTTTGCGCCAAGTCGCCTCAAAAAAATGTCTGTTAAAACATCTGCAAGAGATAGAGCGTCTGCAAGTGCACGTATCACGAAAATAACTGTAACTAGCATAAAGAAAACCCAAAGAAGGAAGCTACCACTGACATCAATACCGGGTACAGTCGTGTCTCCAACTAGAGGAGGCACCACTATGCTTATGCCCCAAAAAATGGCTGCCATTGTTACACTCATAATGAGTCGCGGAAACTTTTTCATTTCTTCGCGGATTTTTCTCCTAGTCGTTTGCATCACGCATCCAGTAGTGGCGATTCTTTGTCTATTTTGTTAAGCGCTTAATTTAAAGAATACTGCGTAGAATTAAGAATCTTGTATATTTATTTTCAATAAATGAACGGAAAACCGTGAACAGAATTGTGAGAGTTTCAAAAAACCAAAAAATGGTCGGGCGGGCAGGATTTGAACTTGCGACACTCCGGTTTCTGTACGCTTGATAGGCTGGGTGACACCCACCATTGGCAGGCGTCTACAGCATCTCCGTCAGCTATACTGTACTAGCCGACTCGGAAGCTCTACCAAGCTGAGCTACCGCCCGACTAGAATTTCCAGAACAAACTTTTAGATATATGTGTTTCGTATCTGAAGTTCAGTATGCCGTTTTGTTTACTTCCTTTTTCAGAAGATTTTCGCCACCGTCAGTATATTCTCCAGTGACGCATGGTGTGGAAGGCTATTCTGAGGAGTCTTGAGTTGTTCGGTTTATGTGTCAAACGTTTCCTTGAATCACAGAAGTTAGATGTTATCGGCACTCTTCTTGTTGAAAATATTCTTTCAGATTTTCGGGGCAGCGACATAATTTTTTCAATTAGATGTGGAGATACTGAGTACACTCCAGATTTGCCTCTCTTTTTCTGCGCGTTAATGATTCTGCAATCATTCTTTTAGTCAAAGTTTATCTATTTCGATTGAAGGGTTTCTCAAATACTCATGCCAGTTTCTTTAATTGTTTGGAAAACTACACTTAGTTTCTTACTTGTCCCACCGATTAACTAGTATATTTGCGCGCGCAGATTTTTCGTTGTTTGGCAAGTTCGAGATGCCTTTTAAGTTTTTGTTCACTTTCTCTGAGGGTGTGCTTTAATTACCAGCATTCCCTTCATTTTAGATTTCTCTTCGGTCAAAAAAGACTCAGATATTTCAAAGCCGGTGTCATTGAGAAGAGCCTCCAACTGATCTTTGGTGCGGTTGGTAAAGTGGAACGGTTCGCCAAGTATATGAGAAAAGAGCATGTCTGTCAGTTTCTGTAACGGCTTTGAGAAAAGAGCACGGCCTCCCCACTTGTATGACCACGCAAAATCCATGAGCAAGAGGCATCCGTTTCTCTTGAGTTTGTCGTAAATTCCGCGTAGAACCTTTTTCGCGTTCTCATCATTGTAGAAGGAGAGGGTGACCATCATGATCGCGACATCAAAAGGTTCATTTTTGAACTTCAAGTAGCTGTTTGTAATGCTGTCACAAATTAGTTCCACATCAAGATCACGCAAATTCTTTGAGGCATACGTAATCATTTCACTGCTTACATCAATGCCGCTTACCCTGAATTTAATATTTGGATGTTTTTCAGGTAGCGATGAGATGGTTTTATGGATGAAACCGCCAACTCCACATCCAACATCTAACATAAAGAAGGCATCGTTGGGGTGTTGTTCCAAGATTTTTTCAATTTCCTGCATCATAGCTGGTACACGGCGCTCGACATCTGGTTTGAGCTTTTTTATATATTCTCCCACGAGCCAAGAAGTCTCGCCGTGTGGAGTATCGTAATATGCCCAGTTCCAGTGTTCAGCTACGTTGTCGTGTATTTTGCCGCAGTTTTCAATTTCATCTTCTAAACTCAATTTTTCACCTCCTATATGAACTCAACAGCGATTTCGATTCCATTATGAGTTGATCTGTATGGAACCCAACCTGCAGTTGACATCTTTGTTGCTTTGATATAGGGAATACCATCTATGTTCTTCATTACTATGCAAAAATCGACAATTGATTCTGCAGCTTCTAAGTCTTTTAAGTCAGCTATATTGATACTAATGACTTTTATGAGCTTTCTGAGCCAAGAACTTCCTTTTGTGATGAAATCTTTCCATTTCGGATCTTCATGAAGCATATCGTAGATTGCACTTACATTATTGGTGACGAATAATACTTTCTTCCCTGTTATCACATGTAGCGTTACATCCCTCATCATTCTTGTCGTGAATTTATCAAACACTTTGATCAATTCTGCTGATTCTTGCAGTCTCCGAGTGAGTTCGGTTTCGAGAGGAGTAAAAAATCGTAAAAGACGTTTTTTCTCGTAGTGCGCTGCGTTGATATTCAATTCCTTCATTAGAAGTCTTACTCGTTCAGGCGATTCTTTAAAGCACATGTAATAAACTATGAAACCTCGTCTCAGAGCGTTTGCAACAATTTGATGGCAAAGTGTTTCTCTGTCGAAAAGGTCACTAGCAATCGTGAATGCCGATCCCCAGCGAATTCCGCCGCCTAGCATTTCATCGAGACCGTTTATCCCAGTTTCAAATACGCGTTTACCCAACTATGTTTCCTCCTATTGTAATTTTTTTGGTGCGAAAATGGTGAAACCATTATTTGTAATTTCATACAAATGCAAACGTCTGCTGTGACGCACCTCGCGCATCTTTTTCACAAGTAGGAATTTTCTAACAATACCATCCATCACCTTTGATTGTAGCTCAATGACACCTTTTGTCACATATTCTTCGAAAGCATCATTTTTTGACCACGCAGTTTCGGATATCAAGATTGCAGTGCAGTCACAAGCACCCGTTAAGCGTTGGCACAATAGACGAAAAGAGGATCTCCATTCAGAAGATCGAAGTTCGTTAGGATAATTATAGAAAAGGGCAGGAACCGAATCTATTATTACTCTTTTGGCTCCAAGCCTTTCAATGGTTGTATGGAGGTGATTGATTGTTAAAGCATATTGTGCTTGTTGCTCTATAATAGCAAGCATATCTTGCTTTTCCAACGCTTCAAGGTCCCAACCAAACCTTGCGCTTTCCCTTAAAAGATCTTTCTTTTCTTCCTCAATAGACAAAAATACACCAGGCTCTCCATTCAAAGCTCCATATTTTAGAAAATGCAAACCAAAGATAGTTTTACCTGAGCCGCTCTCACCTCTTATTAACGTCGCGGAATTCGGAACTAAACCGCCCTCTATCAGTTCGTCCAGGGCAGGAATACCTGTTTTAACTTTTTTCTGTTGATGCTGGCTCATTCAGATGCCTCCACGTTTTGCAGTCTAAAACTTCTGCCGCTCTCAATAGCGAACGGCGCCCATATCATTTTGTGAGCCACAAATGTGAGATTGCGTATTCTAATGTATCGGCTAATTTTTCCTTTTTTTTCTTCTATTTTCATGTCAAAAATTCCATCCACCAAATACGCTAGTGCATTGTAGAATTCTTCACTGTGAACTCCAGCTTGCACCACATAAATGCCCATACCTTTCCAATTTTTTATTCTAGCTGATAGTAATTGCAGAAATTTTATGACATCTCTCTCAGGATTGTGCACCAGAAGCGGAGATACAGAATCAAGAACTAAAAAGATTCGCCCATTAAGATAACTACAAGCCCTCTCTATCAGAATAAGTAATTCAGTTAAGTTTGCTAAATTCTCTACGCCAAAAATTTCATTGGAGTTCCCAGCGAGCCAACCATATCCATCGACAAATACAATTCTTTTTTTGCTTTCCATTTTCTTAATGTCGGTCCCCAACTGTCGGAAGTCATCCCTTATATCGCTGGGAGCTCTGTCGGTTGTAACACATAAACAACTTACGTCACTCTGCAGAAAACTGTTTGCCAGACTTTCGCAGAAAATTGTTTTCCCGGCACCTGGAGGACCAACCAACGAGATGCTACTTCCTTCTGGAAAGCCCTCATTTAAA
>CAYFTS010000143.1:0-9521 GCA_964346135.1 uncultured Candidatus Bathyarchaeia archaeon
GGCGGGAAATCAGGTAGGGAGCAGATTCGCTCAACAGAAGCTCATGCCTGGAGCTGACTTAGATAGCCTGTGACCCTTTTTGGGTCGCGTGGGTTCAAATCCCTCCCCCGGCGCCAAACTCTCTAAACTGCGTTTGAATCCTTGGTTTCTAATTGAACATTGACTTTGCCACTGGGTTAGGTTCAAATATCGGTGTTTCAACTTGTCCTTTTTCCTCCTTTGCCATAGTCTGAAGGAATAAAATATTTGTCTATGTTTCGTGTGATAATAAAGTGAGTCAGAATGAGAAAAAGTTATGTCCTTGGCATGGGCCTTGGTTTGCTGCTAACCAGTGTTGTCCTTTTTTCATTAAATTTTATAACCAACGTAAGGTCTTCCCATGAAGTGATCAGGCTTTCTGGAAGGGTTAGCGCTGGAACGAGCAATCAAACATATTATCATACAGCTCTTCATGACAAGCCCAGACTTATTGGCGAGGTGCTGGTGGAAGGAGGAGGAATATATTTCCAAATGCAATCAGACTTTCCAGAAAATGACCTAAACACCTATGTTGAACCATCCTATAGTTTTTCGATTCTAGATGCAGGGACATCAGTGAAATACAGCTTTATCTTTGACAACAGCTTCTCGCAACAGGATAAGTTAGTCACATTTTCATTAAGAGAAGAGGTGTCAGAACTTTCCCTTGTGATCCTCGGATGGCTCGGAGTATTCGTGATAGCCCCATTAGGCGTAATTTTGACATTAATCGGACTCATCGTGAAACCAACGGAAAAAGGGAATCAGTATAAATTCACATCTAGATAATGGTAGCCTCGGGATAGGTTTGAACTCCCGTTTTTTGTCTCTTCGCCAAACAGCATTATTGCCCGCCTCAAAAGCTACAGTGGGTGTTTAGTGAAAGGTAACGGGATATGCACCCAAGTTATCTCTAAGGAAAATTTCGCCGAGAATTTGAACCGAGATTTAAACCTAGCCCGCGGCATCCTGAGATAAACTCCGCGGTGTAGACCGAAATGCTTGGGTTGATGTTAGAAATTGATATATTCTGGGAAGTCTTATTAGATGTTGTGGGGTTTGTCCTGTGGTTGAGGCTTTGCTTCTTGAAAAGAAGACCTTTGATGAGATGGTTAGGTTCGTGATGAAGGCGATGAAGGATGGCGTTCCTGAAGATGAGATTTGGGCCACTCTCGAGGTTATGTCTAGCAAGGACCTTCAAGCAGACATTGAAAAAAGCTTGAAGGAGATCGATGAAGCAAAGGTTATGAGGTTCCGAAACACCAAAGAAGCGCTAGAGTGGCTTAAGTCTTAATCCGATTCTCACGATAATCCGCTACAAGTTTTGGGATCAAACTGTCCTCATTTTGGACCGCTAAATTTACAGGAACCTTCAAGAGAGGTTATAAAAGGCTGAGCAAAGAAGTGAAGCAACGGGTTGAAACGGCAATAGAAACGCTGCTTTCCAGCGATGACCCTGGAAAGGAGGGGCATATGCTTCACGGCCCATGGAAAGGATGCTACTCGTATGAGATAGGGTTAAAGTATCGGTTAATATATAGAGTAGAGTTTGAAAGGAAAGAAATCGAGTTCTTGGCGGTGGGCACTCATAAAATCTATTAAGAGTTTTTAAATCCCACCGCGTTATCACATAGGTGGCAGAATTCTGGGAATATAAACCGAGATTGAAATTTACTTCCGGGGCTTTAAAATGAATTTTTAACCGGATTTCTAGGTCTTGTGCAAAAAACAAGGATTTAAACAAGGTTTGAATCTATCCCCCGGCGCCAAACCACACAAATTACGTTTAAATCCTTAGTGGCGCACGTGAAGTTTCTTCCACGAGTCATAAAAAGCAAGTGCAGATATGTGACATGAATGCGGTGATTGAATTATGGAAGATGTGAGAATAATCCTTTCAGGATTATGGGTAGCCCTAATGTTAACTTATCTTTTTGGGGATGTTCTGCGAATATATGCCGGTGACTTTACACCGGGACAAGTGGGAGGTATGCAATTGACTCAGACAATGTTGATGTTAATGGCAATACTAATGCTGCTTCCAATTGTTATGCTTTTCCTGTCCCTAACGTTGACCTATCCAATGATTCGTTGGGTAAACATAGTCGTAGCTATATTCCTGTTTGGTTTTAATCTCATTGGATTGCCTGGTTATCCTGGAGCTCATGACAAATTTTTGATAATTGTAGGACTCGTGTTTAATGTACTGACTGTTTGGTATGCATGGAACTGGGTCTAAACAGGAAGGTTAGCACACATATTTAGCTAATGTTCACAATTCTGGGAATCCACTTACCACACTCATTTTTTAGATATTTTGCCAACAACAAAACTTCTTCTTTAATCAATGTTTCAAGAGTTCGTCTTTTCCTGCATGCAGTTCATTATTTATTCAGACTATCTTTCAAAACAACATTTATCAATAGTTCCTCGTATCTCTCTTTTTGTTCCATCATTGGCATATGCCCTGCATTTTCAAAAATGAATAGCTTTTTACCTTTTTCAGCATCTAAGTTGTCATAAAATTTCTCAACAACAACTGTGGGAGTAGTCACATCGTATTTACCTTCAAAGAAGTATACGGGAACTTTAATGGATTGTATTTCTTTTGTAAGATTGACATTTTTCAATTCCTCCCACATTGCATTAATAGTAAAATCAAATCCTTTATTTCTGAATGTTCTAATTCCTTCTAATAATGAATATTCGGGCGAAGTTAAAAAGTTTAACATTAAAATTATCATATCCTTCATAGACTTACCATGCAAGAACCCTCCATATTTACCAACATACCCAGCCATTTCTAAGAACTTTTTCGGTGATTCATAAGGTGGTGGGCCTATTGCTTTTATTGCATTTTGTTTGCCTACATCTCCAAATTTTTCAGCTTCTTCAACTAAAAAATCGTATGATACTTTTTGTTGTTCATATTCGTTTATAACTTGCGCTACTCCTACGTAAGCATGTATTTTCTCCGGATATTTGTATGCAGTTTTGATTCCTATTACCGTTCCCCCTGAATGCGCAACAATAAAAACCTTTTGAGTGTGAAATCTATTTCGCAAATAATCAATTAACTCATTACAATCCTCAACAAATCTATCTAAAGTCATTGAATCAACTGGGGTATCACGATTAAATGATTTGCCAGCCCCTCGTTGATCCCAATGAACTACTGTAAAATGCTTAATTAACTCAGCATCATATTTACGCGAACTTGACATCCCCAACAAAGGCGCACCAGGACCACCATGTAAAAATAACAAAACTGGATTATTTTGATCTGTACCTCTGATAAATATCCATTGTTTTAAATCACCAAGTGTAATCTCCTCCAATGAACTTATGCCATTAGATGTCTCTATTCTAGTCGAATTTCTCAAATAGTTCTTATACAGTAATAACCCGATGTAGAGAAGCAAGAAAAATCCTGCTATGGATACAATAATTAGTAAAAACATATTCAAAGCATTTTTCCCTTTATTTACAGCAATTGTTACTTAAACATATAAATCATGCGTGCATGCAAGTCTTGATCAAACAAGAGAGTTCTAACGAAGTCTAGAACTGTTTTCCATAGAATCTTATATGCTGCGAAATACAGCTGCTATAGTGGAAGTCACACCATAGATAGGGCTACTTCGGGAGATGTCACTCGGATGGGAGAGGTTCAAGTCTCTCTTGGCCCACCGAGAATTCTCTATGCCCATTTTTGATGCGCGCGCAGTAAGGTTTTTTCAAAATTAAGAAGTTTTCACAATTTCCAAACCGTTTCTGTTGTAGACTATTATATTTTGGAATAGACCTCTTATTCGAGAAACCACTTCAGTATCGTGGGCGCTAGTGTTGAGTAGGAAGAAACTTGTTGTCTTTTTTGAAGACAGCATATCCAATGCATGACGTAGGAAAGTAAAAGTTTTCTCTTGCCCAATTGATGTTAATAAGTCAGTGAGGATGTCTAAGACAAAACAGACATTAACATCCTCATGCGTTTCCACCACTTTGCTAATGGCGTCCAGAATTAAAGGCGTGTTTTTGGCTGGTAAGAGCACCTCGTTTTCAAAAGTTGATTTTGGAGTGGACGTTGAAAATGACGTTAAGAAAAACTTGACTACTGGCTGCTTTGCCAAATACTTGTGGATAGGACTTGTACTCGGGGTAAAAACGAAGAAAGGCTCAACATTAGCTCTGCTTTCCTTGGCTAAATTGTCAACAACCTTCTCATAGTGGGAGGATGGGTCGAATTCCAGCAGAATATTACGACCAACCAGCTGTCTATGACCCAAACCTATCGACTTTGAAAAGGAATTTACATACTCAAAGAGGTCAATGAACGCATGTGAGGGCATAACGCTTGCTCCGCTCAATGCTTTCAGGAGTTCATTAACTTCTTTCTGCGTCATGCGTTCCACATTTACAGCTGTGATCTCCATAAGGAATGGACTCATCACCACTCCTAACTGTTGCTCAGACGAAACATCGGGAAGTACCCACTCCGAAGTATTTGGGTCGTCCCATCTGGGGTCAAGATAATAGTCGGTAATGAATTCCTGCCATTCCCCGTTGAAAACGGAAAAGTCACTATAATCTTCGAGTCCTCTAGCGTGTTTGTATCCCTTCCTTTTCACTTCATTCCACCAATCTATCCCATCGGTAACTGCTTGTTTATAGTCTAATTTGCCATTTGGCATGAAGTCTTCAGTCAGGCTTGTCAAGTGCAAAACACCGTTTCTTTCATATTTTTCTGTGTTGATTCCATACTTCCTAAGTTCAGCCCTAACGGTTTCGCTTTCCTCATGGGGGTAAGTATACCAGACTGCATCACCGCTCTCGAGCCCCTCCCCTATGAAAGTTGAGAAAAACTTCATTTTATCAACTGCTGACGTGTAAGTTAGAAGAATTTCGCTCCCTTCTTCAAGGCTAAGAATAGAATCAGCTTTCAAAATATCAGATGGAATAGAACGTTTTACTCTCTGTCGTAGAGAATGTATAATAGACAATTTGGGCAATATGCTATCCTTCGTTTAACCGTTAGTTCTCAAAATATTTGAGGTTTCTGAATTTCCAATCTGAATAATAGCGTTAGATAGAATCGAATTTCTTTGTACATACAGTAACCGATGGCTCCATACTTTTTGATTTTGAAAAAGATTTTGGTACATTAAGTTTTTCATAAATATGTTGATTTCAACATTGCTGATAATGCGCACGCATAACAGAAGTAAGTAGCAATAGTAACTAGTGCGTTCTGAAAATTCCGAGAATTTAAACCGAAGTCTAAACCTAACTCCCCGCACTCTATGAACGAATCTAAAGCGCGATGATAAGTCTTATTTACTGAATACTACAGATTGGTGGACAAACATTTGCCAAGGATGAAATCACTTTGGCTGAGACAAAACCGACTAAGAACTGGTTTGTTAGGCACGCAGAGGCAGAGGCGAAGAAGGACACTTTACGATATTCTGAGCGTGTTGGAAACGTAGTGGGGTTTGTGGTTATCATCTTGGTTATGTTATACTTCGTTGCTCATCAGATGTGGTCAACTGGGTTTTTCACTTCAAAATTTGGCTCCGCGGAGATGTTCTTGTTTTATGTCTCATTACTGTACGGTTTGGTTCCAACTTGCGTAAGGGGTCTTGTTGGTCGCAAGAACCTTGCTCGCCTTTTTGATGTGTTTGGGTCTGTTCTGGGCACCATCACAATTGTTTGGCTGTACGTAGTTTTCCCATTCAACTTCGCCTATTTAGCGGATGTGTTGCCGAGTTTCCTCAGGTTTCTGTTGCAGTGGATTTCCAATGACGTCGCCAGAGTGCTCATGGTAATAGGAATTATTGTGGCACCTATTATGGCGGTTTACAATGCAGTGTTCTACGTGTTTGTTCGCAAAGAGCTGTCGAAACCAGCTTTGAAACCCACATAGCGTATGCCATATTATGGCACGCCCTTCTTTTACTTGGTGCAAAAAGTGTACCAATAATGAGGTTTGATAACAGATAGGTCAGTAATACGTAAGGCCACATGTATCCCTCGAATATATTCCAGCCAATCAAAATTTCTTCAACTGAACGTCCTATAGCAAGGCTGCCTACCCATTCGAAAAGTAATGTCAAGCTCAACCATAAGATCCCAACATGAATCAAATCTCTAGTGTCATACTCTTTAACGGACCGTAACAAAAAATATGCGAAAACAAAGATGTACGCGATCCGCGTAGACATTCCGATTTGATGTGCCACAAGCACACTCCATCTGGGTTCGTAAATGAGGTTCATAAGGACAAAAAAGTTGAAACCTGAAACCAATGTCTCCATTAGCCAAACGCGAATCGCTGTCTTCAGTAAAGGAATGTTAATAAGTATCTCGTCTTCTTGACTCAAGCGCGGGCTAATTTTATTCGAATCATGAATCTGTTTTGGGCAGCCTCAGCGACTTCTTCAGGGTTGGGCTGACCGCTGGGATCCAGAGTCACTTGGAAGTACTTTGCGTATTTAGGAGACTTTTGCAGGTAAGCCAGTAGACCTGCAGCAACGGTCTTCTCGTCTTCGATTGATTCTCCGATAGCCTTCAGGTCTTGCCCCTTTATTCGCACAGTCACCGGGGCACCGCCTCGCAGATTTCTCCACCAGACGCGATTACGAAGACTGAAGACAGTGATATAATCACCCTCGCGGATGTAGTTTACTGGTGTGGTCTGCATTTTTCCGCTCTTTCGTCCGGTAAAAGTGATTAGCATGGTGTTTTTGCTGATAATGCCGTGAAGTGGTGAACGCAGTATTGCTTTCATTATTGGGTTATATAGTTTGCTGAGCTTCAAGATGGATAACCTCTTTTACTTGCCGTGTGCATTCTTTAAAGGATTTGCTGAAGATTTCGTCACTAGTCTAGTTCAAATTCCCATTTAAACCGAGTTTTAAACCCAACTCGCCGACGCCAATAAGTTTGCTTTCGCTAAACCCTCTAAAGGAAGTTTCAGTCGGCGCTTTGCATGTACGTGCGAACTTAAATAATTGTTCCAGCAACGTCATCCATTGCGCGTATGTGCGCATTTTGGCGTGGGGAAAGCAGAAAAGATGCCAGCGCATAAGTGGCTTGTGGTTGCGAAGAATGAATATCGCATTCGCACAAGTAGGATACGGAAGATAAGACCTTATTTTCCCTATCTCGTTATCGGGCTGTTGGCAGTTTATGTGGCGTTCATTGCTCCAGCATTCGTTAGCCTGTTCATCGACGACTTCCTCGCTCTGCTCCTATCCCAAGCTGCTGTAGCCACTGTGCAAATCATACTGTTCATATTCTTCATTTACTTCATTATGATTCCAATAACCGACACACTGAGGGAAGAGCAGACGGGGCAACTGGAGATTTTCCTCGCAGCCCCCATAAAACCGAGCGACGTTCTGCTGGGCGAGTTTCTAGGCGAAATGCCTTACTACGCCATCTTCATCACAGTAATCACAGGCTTTTTCACGGCTGTTCTAAATACTCTGGGACTAGACATAGTTCAGACCGCGATAATCATCATAATTTTTGTTGTCACGTTTCTTTCCTCTATCTGGATCGGCACTGTAATCGCCGCCATCCTGAGAACAAAGCTTGGAAAAACCGCTCGTGGAAGAGATATTGGAAGAGCCCTCGCATTAATCATCGCTCTGCCTATGGTTGCGTTGGTTTATGCAATGATGTATGGAGGCTTGCTCGAAGCCGGGACAAGTGGAATAGTCAAAATCATTATGGATCTGTTGCCGAGCTCTTGGGGAGCGGAAATTATCGTTGGCTTCGCCTCTAATCCCGGCAACATCGGTGCTGTTGGTTTTGAGACGCTGACCCGATTCGGAGGTCTTGTCTTCTTCTTTGTAGTGGTGTTGTGGCTGGGTGCTAAAATGGCTAATCGTGCTTATAGTCTTGAACCCACCACTTTTATAGCTTCAAAGGCTAAACCAGACGGTGTCTTCTATAAAACCGTTAGATCTCTGGGAGGCGGCGGGTCGTTCGGAACTCTTTTAGTGTCTATCTTTAAGGACTATAGTCGAAGGCTTGAAAACCTTTCAGGCATCACTTACATCATAGGTATAATCGTTTTGATGAACATATTCATCATGCCTAATGTGCCCACCGAGTCTGAGGGTCCTCCAGTGGCGTGGATAATGAACCAGTTTATGCTTCCGATTCTTGCGGTTATGGTGGCTGGTGGAGTGACGGTTCAAGGGAGGGAAAGCATCTTCATATTTAAAAAATCGCCCTCTGGTGTGGGAAGACTTGTTAAAACGAGGTTGGTGCAAAGCTGGCTGGTGGTGGTTCCGATTGCAGGTGTAATCGTAGCTATTACAACAATTCTAAGTCCTCAAAATACCTTGATTTCTTTGTTGACTAACTCTGGATTGATGATGTTATTTGTTGCAGCGAACGTGGCTTTTGCTCTCGGTCTGTTCCTTCTGAATCCAGCGTTCTCGACAAGGTCGGTGAAGTTATGGATAAACCTCATCATAGTTCAATTTGTTTCAATTGTGTTGTTCGTGATTTCCATGTTCGTTTTGGCTGGGAGTGAATCAGAACCGTTTGGGCGCATATTGTATGTGCAATTATTGCTGACCGTGTTGAGTTGGCTGGTAGGAATTGTGTTTCTCTACTTTGGAAAAAGAAAACTGAACAGAATAGAATAGAATACGCGTGCATGCCTCACTATTTGTTTGGTATCAAAACTACAGAAGGTTGATTTTTTACTAATATATAATTATTCTAGAAGAATATATGGTAAATCTTATATAAATAATAATATATTTAGTACAATTCTTATAAATAAAAACAGTTATTGAGGGAGAAGTTTGAATAAATCTGAAGTTCTCATTTTGGCATTCATAGTCCTGTTTGTCTCACTTCCACTTATGACAATTTACACAATGGTTGGGGCTAAGAGCGATGGGATCGCAGGGTACTCAACGGCAGGATGCACCTGTCACTCTCCAAACCCCAGCCCAAGCGTAAGTGTTTTCATCTCTGGGCAAACTGTCGTGATACCAAATGCAACATACACTTACACCGTCACTGTGACTGGTGGACCACTCGCATCTAACGGCTTAGATGTTTCAGTGACGAATGGTACACTTGTCGTTACGGATTCAACAAACACTCTGTTGCTGAGCGGAGAAGTCGCACAAACTAGCGTTGGGGCATCTCAAACAAGTTGGTCATTTGATTGGACAACGCCTTCAACTTACGGAAATGTGACCATGTATTTAGCAGGCTTTTCAGGCGATGGTGATGGAAGAAAAGATGCAGATGACTTGTGGAACACAGCTTCTTTAACTATAATTGTGACAATTGCTGGCGACCTGGATGGCGACGGTGATGTGGATTGGTTTGATTTCGGCGATTTTGCTGCTGCTTACGGAAGCAGTATAGGACAACCAAACTACAACCCATTAGCTGACCTTGACGCAGACGGCGACGTTGACTGGTTCGATTTCGGCGATTTCGCTGCAAACTACGGCAGAAGCATCTGA
>CAYFTS010000144.1:0-3945 GCA_964346135.1 uncultured Candidatus Bathyarchaeia archaeon
TCTGCATGCATGCGCGCGACGTAAAAGGAGAATAAAGAAACGAAAATGTGGTATATGCACCTGCATCTTCAGAGGACGATTCTATGACACATACTTTGCATCGTATGGGGGATAAAGAATCATTGAAAGACGATTACGTTTTGCTTAGAATGTGGAGCAGGGAGATCGATCGTGGACTTGATGCCCATAAACCGTTATCCAAGATTGGAGCAGTTAAATCCCCCAAGCCGATATTTCCTAAGTTTTTAAGACGTAACAAAAACATGAAGTTGGCAATTGGATCCCTCTATCGGGTTGTCGCCAAGTTTTTTGAGCGTCACCCAAAGCTTCAGTTGCTTATTCTCAGGGTTCCGACATTTCCGGGAGTTTTTGGCAGATTGGAAAGAACGCTATTATCGCTTCTTCTTCCGTCTCTTAAGGTTTTCAATAATAAAGCGGACCTTGCTTCCTTTTTGAAATTGTTGAAAAAGATAAACATCGGGGCATCGGTTGTTGTTTCGGGCTTGTATTCTGAAGTTTTTGACTGCTTGAAGAAGGTTGGCATACACCCACACACAGTTGAGTTTTCGTTAGGTATATTCGGTAAGAAGACGCTGCTTCCTAAGGAAGATTTGCTGCAGACTACTACAATGTGTGGACACCACTTGATATCTCCGAAGCTTGTGAAAAAGTTGTATTCCGAAGTGAAGAGAGGGAGGGTCACCTATGAAGAAGCAGCACAGGAAATGGCTAAACAATGCGTTTGCGGTGCATTCAACACTAAGAGAGCCGTGAGGCTTATGAAAGCTGCATGTGCGACAGCTGGTGGAGTGTAACATGGCTTTCGACGATATCGCATCTATATACGATGAGACTAGGATAGTGCCAAATGGGGTGGTAAATAGATTCTACGATAGAACCCTGAGAAAAAAATTTCGGTCAACCCCTAATCTGGTTGTTCTTGATGCAGGAGTAGGCACAGGGGGAACGGTTAGTCCCCTACTGGATTTAGGTATTCATTTGGTTGGAATAGACATTTCCAAAAAGATGCTACAAAAAATGGCGGAAAAACTTGGTAGAAGAACCACTAAGAGTCAAGTAAGTCTGGTACTCGGAGACGTAACAAAACTTCCATTTGGAAATTCTTCTTTCGATACAATAATTGCGGTACATTTACTTCACCTGCTGAAAAAGTGGAAGCAAGCTATCCTAGAAACGAAGCGCGTGGCAAAGCCCAAAGCGTCGTTCCTAATCGCGAATTATGACTCGCCCGAACTAGAAACCAAGCTGGGGCAAACCTACCTGAAGATTCTATTGGATACGGTTCACCGACGAAGCGCTCTAAAACGACTAATATATCATATTCTAAATATTTTGGAACAGAGAGTTAAGCTGGCAAAAGCCCTCTTGAAAAAGGCTCCAACCACCGGTAACTGGGAGTTATACTTGAAAGGACTTGCAAAATCGCGAGAAACTCACACAATCAGCTGGCGTGAAAAAATCGCAGTCTCCACTATTGCTGATCGACTGGAGAAGCGATTCGTGTCCATAAAAACCGCCATGCCCCACAAAGATTATGAGAGCTTCATGTCAAAGCTGGACAAGTGGAGAAACAAAAAAGGAGACAACTCTCTTCTGGAAATAACGAGGAAATTTACCTATATCAAAGTTCAATTCTAGTGATCTAAATTGAGGATAGACCCTGAGAAATGTGTAAACTGCAGATTGTGCGTACCTTACTGTCCAGTAGGAGCAATAAAGCTGTTGAAGAGCAATTGTTCAGTTGATGAAGACGCCTGTGTCGAATGCTACGTTTGTTACAGATCGAAAATATGTCCAGAAGAAGCGTTTCAGAAGGTTCCGCCAAAGTGGCCCAGGCAGCTAAGACACCAGTTTAGTTCCGTTAAAGAGGAACACGCAACTGGAATCGCCGGAAGAGGTACGGAAGAGGTGAAAACCAACGATGTTACTGGACGCTATGGTTTCGGAGAAGTAGGGTTTACAGTGGATGTGGGACGGCCAGGGGTAGGCACATTACTTTGTGATGTCGAAAAGATAACTAAAGCAATCGCTGAAGTGGGCGTAGAGTTTGAACCGAAAAACCCTTTAACAATACTTGTGGTAAACAAAGAGCGCGGTGTACTATCGGAACAGATTATAAACGAACGAGTCCTTTCTTGCATTATCGAGTTCAAAGTCCCAGAGAGCAAATTCTTTGATGTAGTTAACGCCTTGGAAAACGTTGCCAACAATATCAATACAGTCTTCACAGTCGGTTGCATAAGCAGAGTTAAGCCAAATGGAGAAATACCCATTAAGAATTTGATGGACAAGGCAGGGATCTTCTATCGACCAAACGGTAAAATAAACCTTGGACTAGCTGGCGGCCATCGATAAGCGCGACGCGCGCGACTTAGACTTGGATTCTCCTCATCATGCTTTTGATTAGGTTGCGATGACGCAGAAAACTTTGGATCTGCACGTCCTGTTTACCACGCGCGCGCGCAAAAAAGGGGAGTTTTGCGGGGTTTCAATATCAGCCTTTGTGTAGGTAAAGTTGTGGTTCTGAACGAGAAAGTTTATATGGTGGATAGGCGGTTTAGGTTGTAGCACCTCATATATATGGGGGAAGGATATCGGGAGACCCGGTTTTTCCGAGTCGGATGACACTGATCCGGCCGGTTTGGAGGAATCTCCAAGTTTGAAAGAAAACAAGCTCTATCTGAAAAGCCTTCACAAATCCTGTCTTAAGTCTAAGTCAAGGGAGATGTAGAGCACGTCAGAAATTTCACAAAACGATTTGTTTCTTCTTCAAAAGGCGTTTTTCAAAGAAAAAGGCTTGGTCAGGCAACATTTGGACTCATACAATGAATTTATTGACTCAGGAATTCAAGAAGTCATCGAGGAGATCGGTGAAATCTCGATTGAAGTGCCAGAGGCTCCCTACAAGATTAAACTTGGTCAAGCATGGATTATAGATCCCCAAACAAAGATAAGTGGACCGTACATCACTGAAGTTGACGGCACAAAACATGAGATCTACCCACTAGAGGCTCGTTTCCGCAACCTCACATATGCTGCTCCCCTTGCTTTGGAAATGACCCCGATCATCGATGGAAGAGAGCAAGAAACAGAACTAGTGCTAATAGGCAACTTGCCCGTTATGCTTAAGTCAAAGCTTTGCATTCTCTCTCAGCTGCTTCCAGAAGAGCTGATAGCGCATGGAGAAGACCCAAGTGACTCTGGTGGTTACTTTATTGTTAATGGATCTGAGCGCGTCATCGTTGCTCTGGAAGATCTAGCTCCCAATCGTATTCTTGTGGACGTAGACACAAGAGGGGCAAGACCGGTTTACCAAGCGAAAATCTTCTCTACGACAGTTGGCTTCAGGGCGCGAATTGAGTTAAGGTTGAAGTCAGATGGCGGCATCTACGTATCCATACCTGGAGTTCCAACCGAAATTCCCTTGGTTGTTCTTACACGAGCCTTAGGATTTGAATCTGACAAGGAAATCGCCGAAGCAGTTTCCACAAAGAAACGTATTCAGAACGAGCTTGAAGCTTCCTTCGAGAAGGCCTCAGGCATCGATACAGTCGCTGAAGCCATAATGTACATTGGCAACCGTGTGGCGCAAGGACAAGTAGAAGAATATCGTCGCCAAAAGGCTGAAAGCATCTTGGACCGAAACTTTTTGCCCCATATTGGGCGCAGTATGGAGAGACGCGGGGAAAAAGCGCTCTTTTTGGGAGAGATGACGTGTCGCGTTATTGAGTTAAAGCTTGGAAAACGCAAGCCCGACGACAAAGATCATTTTAAAAACAAGCGCTTAAAGCTTGCTGGACCCTTGCTATCTGACCTTTTCCGTGTTGCTTTCAGAAATCTCTGCCGAGACATAAAGTATCAACTCGAACGCATGGGCGTTAAACGCCAAATGATTGCAATCTCAGCTGCTGTGCGCCCAGGTAT
>CAYFTS010000145.1:0-4534 GCA_964346135.1 uncultured Candidatus Bathyarchaeia archaeon
TTTCTGTGAACCCATGAACAATGTTCTCGGATGTTAGCCATTTCAAAAAGGTACGGGTTTACGTCTGACTCTTCTAGGACCTTTCTGAAGGTGGCTTCATGCATGTTTGGTGAACAGGCGGCGACAACAACTCGATCTAAATTGTGCTTCTTTATGTCTTCTTTGATTAGTTCTTGCCCAGGAACCGAGCACATGTATCGATAGTCTTTTGCCATGACCACGTTAGGAAGGGAACGTGCATATTCGGCGACTTTTTTGACGTCTACTACGCCCGCAATGTTTAGTCCGCAGTGGCATACGTATACGCCTGTTCTCTTTTTCTCATCGTCCATAAAATATGCCTCCTAACCTTTCTGCTGAGGGGCAGTCTTTAACACAGAAATTGCACCTATATCCTAGACTGAGCAAGTTATCACTGTAATGTCTCGCTTTTTTATTGGCGAAACGTACATTCACATCAGCGAAATGTATGGTTTCCCTCATGTCGGACGCCTCTCTTTTACATTCAGCTGTATTCTTATTAGCTTTATTTTGAGAGTAGAAGACATGGTGACTCCTAAACTTAAAAGTAACGGTTTCTTTGCATTTCTATCATTAATATCTCCTTTTTCAGTCTAGACGCCACTTTAAAGCTTATCAAACTCTAAGTATTCTTTGTAGGAAGGAGAGTGCCGGTATGAAAGAGGCGTTGGAACAGTTAAAGAGAAAAGTTGAAGCTGAAGGTGTGACTGATGTGAACCTAAAGGCTTTTTGGAGGCTGGTAACGCGTGCAAAAATGCAGAAGGAAAGTTCAGACGATGAGCTTAATCGAATTTTTGAGTTGCGAGATAAAATTTTTGAAAAGAAGTATCCGCGTTTTCTCTCTTTGGGGCAAGGATTGGCCCTCACTGGTATAGGTGCAATCTCTGGCGCTTTTCTGGTTTTGTATGCCTTGCAGTCTGTTAATGTGTTCGTTTTTCTAGTCGCTTCACTTTTATTATTAGCTGGGATGCATCCATGGGGACACTGGATTGCTGGAAAACTTGTTGGGGTAAACTACGAATACTTCTATTTGAATGGTCCAGCTAAGTTTCAGCCGAGTTTAAAAATCGATTATAAAGACTATCTTAAAGCCAGCTTTGATTCTCGCATGATAGTACATGCCTCGGGAGCTTTAGCAACGCTTCTAGGAGCCTTCGTCCTACTCATAGCAGCCTTCATGACTAACAGTTTCGAAATTAGAGGCATTGCAACAGTCGCCGTTGTCGTGGTGATTGCCACTGGCGCTGTTTCATTTGCTGGGCTTGCTTCTGGAGACCTAAAGAGAGCGCGGAGAGAGGGAAGATTAAAGAAGTTATACCTAAAACGAAACATAAGATTTGGATAAAAAAAGGAGAAGGCGATTTAAGGGATTTATGTAGACTGCCTTTTAATGGCGTATACGATGATTGCTCCTACAGCCAAGCCTCCAATTATTCCGCCGGCCAAGTATATGTACATTGTTGATTCGAGTCCCGATACTCTTTCTTCCAAGTCTGATACTTGCCCTTGTAGGCTTGTCATAGTGCCCTGTTGTTCGCTCACTTTGCCTTCGAGGACATTAGCATATAGAGACATGAAACTGACATCGTCTGGGTTGCCTGTGTGCAAGGTCCTTTTGAACTCAACTGTCCAAACGCCATTCGAGTACACTCCAACAGCCTCAACATCGGCTCTGCTTCCAGTTCCCTCTTTCACTATGTAACCCGGTATCGTGTCACCGTCTTCCCAAGCTGCATCAGGGTTAAAGTCAATGGTGCTTCCTTGGATTAGGAAGTCGGCGTTTGCTCCCGGATCCGCGGGATCCATGTATTTTGGTAGACTTCCTTCTTTGTTATCATCGGTGAACCCTCCACCCAAGTCGGGTAGGCGTGTTCTCAGTTCGATCCCGCCTTCGTAAGGTATCTCTGTAGCTTCTGTGAGGTCTACCCAATACTTGTCTTCTGCATTGTTCATTGGGTGCGTTCGTGCCGCCTTCCAGTGCCAGACGTCGATTCTGGTTCCCTTTACGTTGGTTCCCATCTGTGTTGAATTTTCCCAAGCAGGCACTCCAGTATGGCAATAGATAGCACAGCCGTCTTCAAAGTCTGGTGCATTTATGTTCCACAAGAAGTAGACTCTATCCTCGTTTCCTGACTGACTCCATGTACCGCTAGTAGCATTGTACGTCCACATCTTCTTATGGATGCTCTCCGTCTCCGTTGGGTCCGTCCATGTCACAAGGAAATAGATGTTTTCGCTGTCATAGGCAGCCTTGACAGTTGCCTGTGAAGGACCGCCCCCAGTACCAACCGTGGATAGACTAACGGTTGAGGCAGAACCCCATGCAGCGTCGCCGTCTTGACCGTCGATTGTCGGGGTTCCGTTTTTTGCGACGATCACTGTTGCGCTTGGGGTGCCCGTTTCAAATCTGAGGGTTAACAGTTGTGCTCCGTTCTTGTCTGCGTCGTCATTGTCTGCGATTCCCAGAGAAAAGGTCATGCTTGAACTGGTTTGTGCCGAGGATGTGTTGGTTAATAACGCCCCGGTGAGTGCTAGTCCGAGTATTAACAGTCCCAATACAAGGCAAATCTTTAACCTGTGTCGCATAGTGTCAACCTCTAGAGTTTTTTATCATACAAAACTTACACATATATATGCTTTGCCCTTAGCTATACGGACTCAAGACCTTGGGATTTTGACTTCCCTTTTCCTATAACGGAACCATGATGAGTTGTTGAGAAAAGGAACAAAAAGGCCTATTTGAAGATATTTTTGATATTAATGATATCATTAGTAGGAAAATTTTTTATACCAAACAGCTGATAATTAGGGTTTCTAGAGGGGGAGAATCAAGCTTGGAAACGAGAACCATTTTTGCAGTAGCCGTTATCGCACTTGTAGTAAGTGGACTTGCTGTTGGTTTAGCAGTTTTCTTGCCTGGTCCTGCTGGACCTCAAGGAGAACAGGGTCCTTCAGGCGAACCCAAGTTTATTCCAGGCGCTGGTCTCAATGTGACGATACTTAGTGTAACGATTCCGGCTGACCGAAAGCCCTTTGTCACTTTTAACCTCACGGACGCAGAGGGTGTGCCTGTGAAAGTTTCTGACTTGGAAGGAATAAGGTTCACTATAGCAGTTATTAAGGTGGATTCTGACACAGGGTTGACGAGCTATGAGAACTACATAACTCGCACAGCTGAAGGAGATACCTATAAGGTTGATGGCACCGAGGTTGATCCGGTTTTGGCGAGCGCAACTCAAGCGACTACAGACAGCGGAGGAAACTTTACCGAAATAGCTGATGGCACGTATAATTATACTTTCGGAAACGCCCTTCCTGAAGGTTACAACGCAAGTGCAACTCATGTTATCGGCGCATACGCCTACAAGAACAGTAGACAGGACATCTCCAACGCAATATACACATTCGTGCCAGATGGCAGCGCAGTGACGGCCACAAGACTGATCTCAAACACCGAAACATGCAATGTCTGCCACGAACCTCTGGCGTTCCATGGAGGTACGAGGCAGGAGTTTGTGCTGTGTGCTCTCTGTCACACCCCTCAGACCATAGACCCAGAAACGGGAAATACAGTCGACTTTAAAGTTTTAATTCACAAGATTCACAAAGGTGCTCATCTGCCCAGCGTGGAAAATGGCACATCCTATTACATCGTAGGTTACCACCAGAGCGTACACAATTACACGGAGGTTCACTGGCCACAGGATGTCAGAAACTGTGAGACTTGTCACGCGGGCCCTCAAGGGGACAACTACAAGTTAGCGCCGAGCCGTGACGCCTGTGGTTCATGTCATGATAACGTGAACTTCGCCACTGGAGAGAATCATCCTGATCCTGGCGGAATCCAAACCACGGACGCGGCTTGCTCTTCATGTCACACTTCTGAGGGCATAACGACCGCTCACGAGATCGAGCCTTGGCCCTTCCAATACTTAGTAGAGTTGACCATGACGCCGCCAGCGAACGACGAATACTACGTGGCTGGCGAGGCGCCCCTGGTGACAGTGGTCGTGAAGAACGCTAGCACAGGCGGGGTTATTGACCCGAACACTATCACAAACGTCACTTGGAGTAGGGCGAACCTATTCGTCTCAGGACCGCGCCACGACACCCGACCCGTCCTCACTACAGCCGCCATCACTGGAAATTACACTTGGTACGGTGAGAATGATCTGCGCGTCAACGCCACTCATGTGGACCCGAGGATCACGCGTTCAGCAACTAACATCACGTATCAACTGGCTGATGTTGAGAACCTCACGGCAGGCACCTACACCGTCTTCGTAGAAGTAAGGAAGACCCCGCCGGGCACCGTGGAAGGACTTGGTGGTTGGGCGCTTCTAAACTTCCAAGCTAAGACGGCAACGGAGGACAAGTTCATATCCACTAACTGCATGGACTGCCACGGAGACAACACGATGCATCAAACATTTTTCGCCGTGGAGTTCAACACCGACATATGCAAGAACTGCCACGATTACGAGCGTCAATTCCCAGGGACAGTCGGCTGGAA
>CAYFTS010000146.1:0-3920 GCA_964346135.1 uncultured Candidatus Bathyarchaeia archaeon
TACTTATTGCTGTGCTTTGGGTGAACGGCTTATTTGTTATGTTTTCACTATCGCCCAAACTCACTAAACTGGCTCCGAAGCCAGGTCAACCCCCAACACAAGAGTTCCTCTCTATTCAGAGACAGGTACAGGTTATGGGGACCCTAGGCATTATCCTTTGGTACACAATCACTGTCATGAGCGTTTTGCTGTAATGAAAACCCAGTCTTCTAAGTGTGGGGGGATTAAAATTTAATTCCAAAACTCAAATTTCTCTCTCATCTTCTAATTCTACTATTATCTAATTTTCTCTCCGCCATATTTCACTTCTCAACTTTCTCCTCACTTCTTTCTTAATATACTCTCTCTACACCGCACACCGCCGTCTTTTCTCGTCAGTTGGATAGAAATTCTATTTCATTGTCTTCATGTTAGCTCTTGAAAAGACTTTTATAGTAAATCGTAAGAAAACTGCTCTGTGAGGTATTGAAGAAATGACTTTGGAAACAAGCAAGAATCTGGGCGGCATAGGAGCCTTACTTATCGTCATCGGTTGCTTAGGCTTCGCAGTTCCATATGCGGGCATTCTGACTCTGATTGGACTGATTCTTATGCTAATTGGGCTGAAAGGTCTAGCGAACTTCTACAAAGAAGGCGGCATATTCAACAATGCACTTTACTCAATAATCTTGACAATAGTAGGAGTCGTGGTTGCCGTAGCAACAGTTGTTATCACTGCTCTTAGTGCATTATCCTCCCTCGGCATCGATTTAAACAACGTAAGCGATTGGGCTACGTTCGGAAGCGAACTGGCAAATCGTTTCACAAACCTTCAAGACTTCAGCGTAATTTGGACTTTAGTTGGCGCCGTCGTTGCTGCTCTAATCATACTCTTCGTTTTCGCAATCGTTTCAGCGATTTTCCTTAGAAGATCACTGAACCAGCTATCTTCAAAGACTGGAGTTGGCTTGTTCGGTACTGCAGGACTACTCATTCTCATAGGCGCAGTGCTGACGATAGTCGTGATAGGCGCACTATTAATATGGATTGGTTTCATACTTGTTACAGTGGCATTCTTCCAAATCAAGGCGCAGCCAACTCAGGCAACCCCCTGAGCTCCATCACCAACTTAACAACGAAGCATCAAACACCCTTTTTTTCTTTTTGAACGTGCGAAGTAAAGAAATGAAAATTCTATTTGTGCGCGCTTGGTTGGATTAAAATTTAGCCTTTTTCTTATTCTTCCTTACTCTCTCCCTCACCTCTCTCTTCCTTCGCCTTCGCCCCCTTTATAAATACATCAAGCATGCAAGTTTCTCCTCAAATTATTAATGCAACTTGAAATGAAATACAAGACTTTGAATATTTTTCTTTAAGATTTAAATTATTGATATTTTGAAGTTATAATTGTAGGGTGGGAGAGAATGGATCATAAATGGTTATTTAGAAGAGGTATAGGAAAAATACTAGCGGGGTTGATTCTGGTTTTTGTCTTAGGTCCTAATGCATGCATGTATGTGAGCAAACATGAAAAAAATTAGGTACATGCTGATTCTTGTTATCGGTGGTGTGTTATTTTGGGTGGCTTTGGGACAAATCATGGTTTATCAACCTCCTCCTGATTGGATAAATGCCATTCCAACTATAGGAGGACAAATGTCAAAGAATCTAACCACAAGTGCTTTCAATATAACACGCGAAACATGGGCGGTACGGTGGGGGGCACCTCCCCACCCCGCAATATGCGGCATAGAGGTCTACAACGCCTCCACAGACGAAAAACTGCAGGAGTTCACAATTCCTGAAGATGCATATAACCGCACATCACTTCCTGATTATGCATACAGCATGTTCGTCTTTCTGAAGGGAAAAGGTAGTTTCTACTTGAAAATTCAAGTTTACGTGCCTTTCAGAGAAACAGGAAGTTGGCAAGTCGCAGTAGTAGAGTTCAAGCCAGCATGGACTTTCAAAACATGGATAACATGCATTACAGTAATTGGAATAGGTTTACCAGTAGTGTACATTGGTTACGAGATATACAAATCGATTGGAGAGTAAACACTGCCACTCCAACTGTTATACTAGAGAGTTAAGAACTAGGACATAAAAAAGAAGGGAGTTTAGGAGAGTACCCTTTTTATCCAAACACTTTTTGATATGATTCCATATCTTGTTCATTTAATGCAGAGAGTGATTCTAGATATTTGGAAGTGGTAGCAACATTAGAATGTCCTAATAGCTTCTTGATCAACAGTATGTCTTTGGTTTTTCTGTATAGCTCACTAGCATAAGCATGGCGTAACATGTGTGGATGTACTCCATAACCGATGCGTCTACTTATCTTTTGAAAATCTGTAACAGCAATCATAATCTCCAAAGGGCTCAGACCAAAAGCCACGGATTTTCTATTTTCTTTCTTAATCCTTACCTTCATCTTTCGATCATCCTCTTATGAATGTCTAAAATCGAATTGACGGTTCTTGGCAAATCGGACTGCAAAACTTTCTTCAGCAGGATTTTGTAAAGACCTCTTCTAACATCTCTCTCCTTTTTTCTATTCAAAACCCAGTTCTTATTAGTATTCAGCAAATTCAATATAGTTCTGGAAAGATTGATTGTGTCATCTGTTACCTTGTTTTGCTTAAGAACCCAGAGAAGACTCTTCCAGAAACAGAGAACTAATCTTGCCGGAAAACTCCAAAATCCACGACTGATTCAAATTCACTTTCACACCTTCAGGCACTGGAAGGCAACTCAGCTCTACCACCAAACAAAAGACATCCTATACGTCATGCAATTTCTAGGCCACAAAAGCATCAAGAACACATTAAAATACGTCCAGATTGAAGGAGCACTGTTTCAAGAGGAGAACGAAGGGTTCATCTGCAAAGCGGCAAGCAATGAGACGAAGCAAAAACGCTGATGGAGGCGGGATTTGACTATGTATGCGAGTTGAACGATGTCAAACTCTTCCGGAGAAGAAAATGAAAACCGATTATCCGAGAGAATTCTAAAGTGGGCCGGGAGAGATTTGAACTCTCGACCTTTCGGTTATCAGCCGAACGCTCTAACCATGCTGAGCTACCGGCCCAATATCCAATGTAGATTTATGGTTCGTTTATTAAAGAGTTTCTTGAAGAGAGTTTACACCTTAATTTATTTATTAAGCAATACAACTATAAAATGGGTAGTCAAATGACTGAATCATCTTCTCGTAAAAGAAGAGCGCGACACGACATAATTATGGAAGTTTTGAAAGCAGCTGAGAATGGCGTGAAGAAAACAAAAATAATGTATAAAGCTAGCCTAAGTTTCCCTCAACTTGAAAATTACCTAACAGCTTTGGAAAACGCAGGTTTCATTACTGAGAAATCTGGTATCTGGAAGACAACTGAGAAAGGGTTTCACGTTATAGAGGCTTGCAAGATATGTCAACGTCTTTTAACGGACGTTCCTTAGACAGAAAGATTAAACCATAAAGTAACTGCATCAAAAACAGCGATTTCGAAGAAAACCCTTTAAACCATCCTCGCTAAAAACTCTATTTTCAAGGGCCCGTAGCCTAGCACGGATAAGGCGCCGAACTGTTCTAAACTTGGACAGTGCGCAAGCCTTCGGAGCCGGAGACCCGGGGTTCAAATCCCTGCGGGCCCGCCAGTTTTTTTTCAAAACATTTGGTTACTTTTTAAGTGTGTAGTTATGATTTCTAATGGTGTTCGCAATGAGGATTTTGGGAAGGCAGCTGGCAAAGATGTTGGATCACACACTGGTTAAGTCGGATGCCACCAAAGACGACGTCAAAAGAATGTGTATGGAGGCTGAAAAGTATGATTTTGGTTGTGTTTGCGTTAATCCAACATATTTTTCTTTGGCTACACGGTTTTTGAAAGAAAACAAATGTAAAGGCTTCTTCCACGGTTGGATTCCCATTTGGGGTAATT
>CAYFTS010000147.1:0-1949 GCA_964346135.1 uncultured Candidatus Bathyarchaeia archaeon
AGCAAATGTCTTCCTCTTTATTTTGTTGTCGATACTTGTTTTTATTGATACCATCCTGAACTTCATTGGGCCCTTTCTATTTTTCTGGGGGTTCACCAAAATTTTCATACATGGGTCACTCAAGTTTCAGGAACTTACGGGTAAAGTTGCCAAGTTTTCGGGGGATTTAGGTGAGCTTGCAACTAAGAGTGTTAAGAGGAATCCAGCTCGTGCCGCGGCTGTCGCGTTTCTGATAGCGTTCATTATTGGTTATAGCGTTCAGATAGTTGGAACCTTGGCAAGTGAACAAGACTTCGGAATTCGTGAAACCTGCTTCAGAGTCGGCTCAGACGTTAACGTCATGTTGAGTTCACCTGCAAATGTCTCACAGATCACTAGCATTCTTTCCAGCAATGTGTCACATGTCGAATCTGTAACTGCAGAATATACTTTCTGGGCATCGATTGGTCTTGAAACGTATGGGAGCATGGAGTTAAGAGCTGTAGACCCCTACATTTGGCTTTCAACTGCTTACTATGAAAATGACCTATTCAGCGGCAACCCTGTTGAAACAGCCTTTGAAGAAATGAAGGCGAATAATCGCACCATTATTCTGGAACGCAACTACGCCAAAGCCCTTGACAAGGGGGTTGGTGATCTCGTCGCGCTGACTTTTGGTGAGAAGAAGACTATTGAGTTAACAGTTGTGGGATTTTTCGGAGTGGAATTTACTCAAACTGATCAGATACGACCGCTTTACATTTTTAGGCAATATTGGTCCTATGTTCCAGAAGGACTATACTATGAGTCTGAAAAAGATGTCAGTGATTCTTCAACCAGAATGCTGATCAGGTTGGAAAGTGTTGCAAACGGGAAAGCTGTTGCAGAGCAGATTCAAAGTGAGCTGAAGGATTTTAATGTCAGGTCAGTGTCTTCTGTAGCTGAACAACTCGAGGAGCGTCAGAGCAACTTCATAGTCACAGGTGCGCTTAACATTCTGCGCCTTGGCGTGATCTTTATTGCGATAGCGGCTTCTCTAGGCACTGCCCTAGTTACGTTGGTCAGCCTGAGAGAAAGGAAGCGTGAAGCATCGATTATGAGTGTTCGAGGGCTTTCTTTAAAACAGTTAGTGATTATGCTTCTTACGGAAAGCCTTGCAATTGTCACATTCTCTGTGTTTCTAGGTGCAGTTGTAGGGCTCATAGTTGTTCGTGGAACCATTGCCTCTGCCAACACGTTCAACATTTTCACATATACCCCCTTGAGCAGACATATGGTATTTCCGCCAGACGCGCTCCTAACTTTACTCATTTCTTTCAGCCTTGTATTTACCTCATCAATCATACCTGTCATCATCATGGCAAAAATGTACGGGTCAAGATTAGAAAGGACGGTGCGAGAAGCCTGAAAGGCGCAGAGATAATCGTTAAAGACCTCATCAAGGTGTACCGCCTCGGCAAAGTGGAGATTCAGGCTCTTCGAGGGCTCAACATGTCTGTGAAAGAAGGGGAGTTGGTTTCAATGATAGGACCCAGCGGGAGCGGAAAAACAACCTTGCTCAACATAATGGGTGGACTAGACACAGCAACGGCAGGCATGGTTACAGTGAGCCATACAGAAGTTACAGCACTATCAACTTCTCAACTTGTCGATTACAGAAGAAAAACTGTAGGGCATATCTTCCAAACGCTCAATCTGATTCCAACATTGACCACCGCCGAAAACATCGAGTTGCCAATGATTGCCATGGGAATCTCCAGAGGGAAAAGAAAAGAACGCGTCAGAAGTCTGCTTGAAGTTGTCGGCTTATCCCCGAGAGCGAATCACAAACCAGACGAACTGAGCGGCGGAGAACGGCAACGTATCGCCATCGCAGCCGCCTTGGCAAATGATGCGCCACTCCTTTTAGCAGATGAACCCACAGGGGAGCTAGATACCATGAACGCCAAAGTCGTCGTCGACTTTCTAGT
>CAYFTS010000148.1:0-4912 GCA_964346135.1 uncultured Candidatus Bathyarchaeia archaeon
AAGACTCCTGTTAGACCAGACGTTATAAAACGAGCAGTCCTCTCCATTCAGTCTCACCGTTTTCAGCCGCAAGGTCGAAACGTTTTCGCTGGCAAACGAACAACAGCAGAATCTATGGGCGTAGGACATGGAACTGCCCGCATTCCAAGATTGAAAGGAGGCCAACGAGGTGCTTTAGCCCCTTTCACGGTGGGGGGCAGAACCACACATCCTCCAGTGGCGGAGAAGAGAATCGAGAAAAAGATTCCACGCAAGGAGATGCGGCTGGCTTTGCGCTCGGCTGTGGCAGCAACCGCGTCTAAAGACAGTGTCTCCTTGAGAGGACATATGACTGATGATGTTCCCGATTTTCCCTTGGTCATCGTGGATGAAATTCAGGACTTAAAGAAAACTCAAGATGTGGAGAAAGCCTTTATCCAGCTCGGTGTGTGGCCAGATGTTTATCGTGTTAAGGAGAGCCGAAAGGTTCGAGCTGGGAAGGGCAAGAGGCGTGGTCGAAAAATGAAGCAGGCAGTTGGACCTTTGCTTGTAATCACAAAAAATGGAGGCATCGTTAAGGCAGCCCGCAACATCCCTGGAGTAAACATCGTTAGCGTGGGCAACTTAAACGTTGAGCTTTTGGCGCCTGGGACTCATCCTGGGAGACTTACTGTGTGGGCTAGTTCAGCTATAGAAAAGCTGGATAAACTGTTTGGAGGAGAATAAAACTGGACCCTTACGAAGTTGTTTTATACCCGATCATGACCGAAGTTACAAGCCGTATCCTGGAAACCGAGAACAAACTGGTTTTTGTCGTCAACTCTGCTGCTACAAAAGCAGACATCAAACGAGCAATAGAGGAACTTTATGAAGTAGCAGTGGAAAAGGTCAACGTTGCAATTACGCCGAAGGGCGAAAAAAAGGCGTTCGTGAAACTTCACCCTAACTACAAGGCAGTGGACGTAGCGATCAAGCTTGGCATTCTATAAGGAGATTCTAGGCTTAACAGACACTATAACCAGGGTCGTTTCAAAATTCGTGGTCTAGTGAGCGATGCGTTTACATTCCCTTCATTTCTTCGATTAGCTTTTCAACCTTTTGCCTAATTTTGTCTCTAACTTCTCTGAATTTTTCAATGGATTCCCCAGATGGGTCTTCAATTCCCCAGTCTTCTGACTTCAAAAAAGGCGCGGGACAAAAGCCAGCTTCACAGCCCATCGTTATTAATCTATCCGCTTCCTGTATCATTTCCTGAGTTAACAATTTTGTTTTTGTTTATTCATGTCTATTACAATTTCCTTCATTACTTCGATGGCTCTTAAATTTACCATGTTTGATGGCTTGGTTCCAGCACTCATTGCTATCGCTTTTCCTGAGGCTAATTTGTTGAAGAACGCCTCCGCCATCTGACTTCTACAAGAATTTTCGACACAAATGAACAGGACTTTTTTCATAATAACTGTTCTCCAATTTCACGTATGCATGTATTTGTGAGGGTTCTTTTCAAACGTCGCTTTGCAACCGGCAGCGCAGAAGTAATAGGTCTTCCCCATGTGTGTTGTCTTGTATTTGGCTGTTTTCTCGTCCACTTCCATTCCACAAACAGGATCTTTCGCCATCCATTCTCACCTCCCTTAATTTTTGTTCGTCAACATTTTTCTATGATTTTTTATATTTTGGCTCTAAACCTTTTCAGGAGTGAGGCATTCGTAACCACAGAAACTGAACTAGTTGCCATTGCCGCTGCTGCAAAGATGGGATCCAGCAAAATGGACATGAATGGATATAAGATGCCAGCGGCCACTGGGATAAGAGCGGTGTTGTAAGCGAATGCCCAAAACAAGCCTTCCTTAATCTTTCTCATCGTGGCTCTGCTTAACTGGATACCAATGACCACGTCTCTCAAATCGTCTTTAACTAACACGATGTCTCCTGTTTCCATCGCTACGTCGGTTCCACTGCCGAGGGCTATGCCAATGTCTGCCTGCGCTAGGGCTGGAGCGTCATTTATTCCATCGCCAACCATAGCCACTATTTTACCTTCCTCTTGCAACCTCCTTATTTCATTAGCCTTGTCCCCCGGAAGCACTTCTGCCAGCACTCGGTTCATTCCCACCTGTTTTGCAATAGCCTTCGCGGTTCTTTCGTTATCCCCTGTGATCATAATAACTTCAAGACCCATCTTCTGAAGCGTCTTCACTGCCTCAGTGGAATACTCCATTAAAGTGTCAGCCACAGCAATTATGCCAACAGCCTTCTTGTCTACAGCCACGAGCATCGCTGTCTTTCCATCTTCCTCCAACGCCTTCATCTTCTCCTCGAGATGCGCTATGGCTATGTCCTTTTTCTTCATCAACTTTCGGTTTCCAAGCAATATATTCATTCCATTGTACTTCACTTCCACGCCGTGTCCTGGTATGGCGTTAAAGAATTCTGGATCTGTAACTTTGATTCCCTTCTCCATCGCTCTCCTCACTATAGCTTCTCCAAGAGGATGCTCAGAGCTCTTCTCTGCGACCGCGGCAAGCTGCAACAGCTGCTCCTCACTTAATGTCTTGACCTGTCGCGCAGTTGGAGATGGATTGCCAATTGGAGGCGTGACAGTAACGATGTCTGTGACTTCTGGTTCTCCTTTAGTCAGCGTTCCAGTTTTGTCAAATACTATAGCCTGGAGTTTGTGAGCTGTTTCCAAAGCGTCTCCGCTCTTGATCAAGATTCCATTCTCTGCTCCTTTTCCGACGCCAACCATGATGGCGGTTGGGGTGGCGAGGCCCATAGCGCATGGACATGCAATTATTAACACAGCAATGAATACGGTTAGGGCGAATATGAAGCCCATTCCTACGAAATACCAAACAAGAAACGAAACCGTTGCAGTTATTATGACGGCTGGGACAAAACGTGCTGCCACTGCATCCACTAATGTTTGGATGGGCGCCTTAGAACCCAGCGCATCCTCAACCAATTTTATGATTTGGGATAGAACCGTATCCGCTCCCACTTTGGTTGCTCTGAACTTGAGCATGCCCGTTTTGTTCATGGTAGCTCCGACAACCTCGTCGCCCACTTTCTTCTCAACTGGTATGCTTTCGCCAGTGATCACCTTTTCATCTACTCCTGAATATCCTTGGACTACCACTCCATCCACTGGTATCTTTTCTCCGGGTCTAACCACCACGATGTCTCCAACTCGGACATCTTCCACTGGAACCTCCATTTCCTTTCCGTCTCTAGCAACTTTAGCCGTCTTGGCTCGTAGCCCCATAAGTTTCCTGATAGCTGCTGAGGTTCTGCCCTTGGCTATAGCTTCTAACAGTTTGCCCAAAATAAGAAATGTCATGAGCGACACGGCTGTCGTATAATACAGGAACCCTACACCCGTGAAAGTGACCGCGACACTGTAAAAATATGCTGCTGAGGTTCCTATTGTGATCAGTACATCCATGTTTGGGTTTTTGTTTCTCAGTGCTTTATATGCACCTACAAAGAAACCGTGTCCAACTATGAAGTGAACGGGCGTGGCTAGAAAGAACAGAAGGAGAGGTATGAAATTATCTATGGGAAGGGTAGGTAGAGTGAAGGGGAGAATGCGCCAGTAATTATAGAGTACTACAGGTATGTTGATTGAAGCGGAAAACACAAATTTGTACTTTAGTATGCGAATGTTTCTTTCTCTTTCCCTTTTTTCTCTGTCTTCCCAGCCTTCCTCTGGTTCAATGACGTCATATCCCACATCTTGTATAACTTTTCTGATTCCCGCTACGCTGATTTGTTCCGGATTGTATTCTACCGTCGCCTTTTCTATTGCGAAGTTGACGCTGGCTTTGTATATGCCTTCTTTCTCGTTTAATGCCTTCTCTATGGTCTGTGCGCATGTAACACAAGTCATGCCAGTTATTTTTAGAATAACGCTTTCATGTATCACCTTATAACCTGCTTCCACAACAGCGTTCTCGATAGTTTTCTGATCTAGTGTATCTGGGTCGTAGTCTACAATTGCCTTTTCGGCTGCAAAATTAACATTGGCCTTAGTCACGCCTTTTAGTTTAGATAGTCGTTTTTCTATCGTTTGACTGCATGTAACGCAACTCATCCCGCCAATATCGAGAACAATTTTTTTGTTTTCCTTGGGCATCGTAGGTTCTCCTATTTTCGCTGCTATTAGGCATTTGGTAGCAGAAATATATAAATATTTCTTTTAAAGATATATCTACGTGAGTGATAAATGTGAAATCCAAAGCCGAAGAGTTCATTTCAGATTTTTCTCGATTCTACATACTCACCATCTTATATGAAGGACCAACCCATGGCTACAGCATAATCAGCAAGTTCAGAAAGCGCATTGGAAAATAAGTTAGCCCCAGCCTTGTCTACCCGTTTCTAAAACAACTTGAACAAAAAAGCTTAGTGAACCACACAGTCAAACCAATAGGAGAGAAAGAACGAAAAGTGTTTGAACTCACTGCTGAAGGAAGAGAACTCTGCACAAGACTGTTCAAAAGATTTGCCAACCTAATTTCCATAGCCATAGAACCCAGTCTCGAAGTCTGTGCCCACTGTGGATGCAAAGTCTACGAAGGAGGTTACCATGAAGTCATAGATGGAAAAGAAACAACGTTCTGTTGTAAACATTGCGCTAATTCGTATAAACAAGAGAAAAAATTTGTACGCAAGACAGTTTAGGATTGAAACCGTAATCAAAGTTCTTTGTTGAATGGAAATGTTATGTTGTTCTTAAAATTTTATTGGTATGATGTAAATAACACAAAATATATATACGATGACTCGTACTTTCATCTTTGGATAACCAAACAATAGATGATTCGGGGCAGGGATAACGATGTCAAACATAAAAGAGGTATCGTCAACCATAGAAGAATATCTAGAAGCCATCTACAAACTAGAGGAAAAGAAAGGCTCAGCTAAAACTGGA
>CAYFTS010000149.1:0-3485 GCA_964346135.1 uncultured Candidatus Bathyarchaeia archaeon
ACTATCTCAGCTATTGTGGAAGCATGCCACCCTGAACCAGCACCTACTTCTAAGACTCGATGTCCCACTTCCAGTTCTAGGGCTTCATCCATTATAGATACCATGTTTCGCCCAGTTAATCCATATTAGATCAACTGAGAGGCGCTGAGGCGGTTTGCCCAAACCCTATTGGAAGCGGAGAATCCACTGCTCCATATGACTTCACGTTCTCAGGAAGAAAAGATTCCCGAGGCACTCGCTGCAACGATTGAATGACCGCAGGAGACTGAAGGATTCTCTGAGCAATTAGCTTCTGGATCAGTTTCTCCCAAGCCTGTTTTTCCATTTTTATCCTCAAAGAATACTGGGAATGTGCATCTTAAGATTTTAGGGATAGAACACTACATGACTGTAACCGACTTAGCTAAGTTTCGGGGCATATCTGGGTCTAATCCCCTTTCAATTGCCATATAGTACGCGAAGAGTTGCAACGGAATAGCGTATAGTATGGGTGAAAGAACCTCGGGCACTCCCTTCACGATCTCGATGTAGTCGTCGGCTAAACTTTTGATTTCCTCGTCCCCCTCTTCAGTGATGACTATGATTGATGCTCCTCGAGCTTTCATCTCCATTATGTTTCCAATAACCGTCTTATGCGTATCATCCTTAGGACAGATGAATATCACTGGAAGCCCTTTCTCAACCAAGCTTATTGGCCCATGTTTGCTCTCTCCAGCCGGATAGGCTAACGAAGGAACATAAGCGATTTCCAAGAGCTTCAGTCTGCCCTCAAAAGCTGTGGCTGAACTGACTCCTCGCCCCAAAAAGAAGAAGCATTGAGCGTCCTTGTATTTTTTAGCAAGCTGCTTTATCTTCTCCTCCTGAGACTGAATAATCTTCTCAGCAACCTCTGGAATCTGCTCCAGTTTTTCCTCAAGATGCTCAATTTCCACATGAGACACTTTCCCCCTCTTCTTAGCAAGCCGTAGCGCAAGTTGAGCAAGAACACATAACTGAGAGGTAAAAGTTTTTGTGGCTGCAACCCCTATCTCCGGCCCCGACTGCTGACAGACATACACACGAGCAATACGAGTCAAAGTGGACCCGATGACATTTGTTAATCCCATAATAGTGGCAGCTCGAAGTCTCGCATGTTCTATGGCAGCAAGCGTGTCAGCGGTCTCGCCAGATTGACTGACAACGAGAATAGTGCTGTCGATATTAACGGCTCTTCCATGTTGCTCAATAAACTCTGAAGCAATTATGGGATGGGTTGCCAAAAACGCCAGTTTAGAAAACATGTAGGAAGCGGCTAAACAAGCGTGATAAGAGGTTCCACATGCCACCAAGAAGACTTCTCCAGCGCGGTCGAGGAAAGTTGTCATAAGCTCCAGATATGGATCTTGCAACCTAAGCGTGTTTCTAAGACAAAGAGGCTGCTCATGAATCTCCTTGAGCATAAAATGAGGATACCCTTGTTTCTCAGCCATGTTGGGGGCCCAGCTGATAATCTCGGGTTCCCGAGACACGGTAGTCGAGTCAGTGACTTTTCTGATCTCGTATCCGTTGTCATTAAGAACAACTAGTTCTCCGTTTTCAATTATTACCGCTCTGTTTGTTAACGGAAGAAATGCAGGTATGTCAGAAGCGCAGTAGGTAGCGTTCTCAGCGACACCAACCACGAGTGGGCTATCTCTTCGGGCACAAAACACTTTGTCAGGTTCCTCAACCGAAATAACAGCGATTGCATATGAACCCTCCAACCGACTTACGGCTCCGCGCACCGCTTCAACCATGGTTAAGCCCTCCTTCAACTTCTCCTCAATAAGATGAGGAATCACTTCGCTGTCAGTTTTAGATCTAAAGACATGTCCAAGCTCTTCCAGCTCTCTTCTAAGCTCTCCGAAATTTTCAATTATTCCATTATGAACGACAGCGATCTGTCCAGCACAATCAACGTGAGGATGCGCATTTTTTTGGGAAGGAGCGCCATGGGTTGCCCATCTTGTGTGACCCACTCCCACCCTACCAGGGAGGTCTTCTAAGTCATGTTGAATGTGAACATCATCAATTTTTCCTTGATCTTTCTTAATTAAAAGCTTGTTTTCATTGATAGTTGCCTCTCCCACGGAGTCATACCCTCGATACTCCAGCCTTTTTAAGGCAGCATGAATTACAGGAGACGCATCTCCGTTTTTTTGAATACAACCAAATATTCCACACATCATCAATGCCTCGCTAGTTGATTGTTGAGGTAAATCTTTTTGGAACAAGGATATTTAGAAACACATGGGCTTCTATAAACGTTTTTAGGAAAAAAGTTTTAATTTTAAAACCAAAGTTATAGAGGTTTCTAACAAACATTTGACGTGAACACGTTTTTTCCACTTTAAAACTCCACTTCACTCAAAGTTTCTTCCGTCTAGACCTATACCTTACTAGAAGTTCCGAATCCACATAGGAATTTGATGAGATTAAGACTCACGATAAAGATTACATCACGGCGTCATGGTTGAGCTTTGAAGGAAACATGCTCAAAACTAAAAAAATGTTTATAGCAACTCTTTTGATCTGATATGACCGTAGCCAATTCTTTTGCTTCTCCTAATATAAAAGTGGGGAAAAAAAAATTAACTAATTTAGTACAAACCTAAACAGATAGTGACATTGAGATGTTTGATGCTGTCATTTTTGATTGGGACGGAACCTTAGCTGACACTAAACGCGTTGTTGTAAGCTCCTTTCAAAAGGTACTGAGAGAAATCGGATGTGAAGTTAGCGACGAATTTATTGCTAGACGAATTGGAATAGGAACGATAAACACTTTCAAGGAGGCCATCAAAGCCACAAACGCAACATTAGATGACAAAACGATAGACGAACTCGTGAAAGAGAAGATTAAGATACAAACAGAACTAACTGAAAACGTAAACCTCTTTGAAGGAGCAGTCGACCTCTTAAACTCTTTATACAACAGAGTAAAAATTGCTTTAGCGACTATGAGCAACAGAGAAGTCGTCAACAAACTACTCAGCGAAAAGAGAGTTAGAAAATATTTCGATGTCGTCATCACAGCTGACGATGTTTTCCAACCAAAACCCAATCCCGAGGTCTTCCTAAAATGCGCAAAGAAACTAAAATGTCGCCCAGAGAAATGCGTCGTTATAGAAGACTCCATATTCGGCGTAAAAGCTGCAAAAGAGGCGAAGATGAAATGTATAGCAATCCCCAGCGGAGTATACTCCATTGAAGAATTCGAAGAACAAAAACCAGACTTAATAGTTGACTCAATTAATGAAAAAGAGGAAATACTGAACTTCATAATAGACGGGACCACCTGTGGGCACTAACGAAAGATAAGTTAAGGCTTTTAGTAGGCTTGTCAGCTAACATACATACAAGAAGAGGAATATTGTTAATTCGGTCCGACACCACTAAAAAAATGTTTATAAAGGAACTGTCTTTTAGTTAAGAAAACATGAAGAAAAAGTTACTGCTTAGAGGCG
>CAYFTS010000150.1:0-21120 GCA_964346135.1 uncultured Candidatus Bathyarchaeia archaeon
TCAGTTGTAGAGCGAGATTGTTGAGGTCTTGGGCGCGGTTATAATATTCCATGACGGATTCGTAAACTGGGGAGCGTAAGTGGCCTGTTGACGACTTCCAGGCGCCTGCCCTTCGGATGCTCTCTTTGGAGATTCTTAATTCTTGGCCACAGTTGCAGTGGAATGTCGCAATGTTTCGAAGGCGAGTTCGTTTTGGAATTACTGGGCTTTGTGGTGTTAGTTGGTCTTTTAGTTGGTCTAAAGTGAAGTTTAATGTTGTGGTTGTGTTGGTTGTGGTTTTGCTTATCTGTGTCATTTTGTGTTTTTCTCCAGAGCTTTTATTAATACTAACAATATTAACAGTTTTAGCAGAATCGCTTATTTAAAGCTTTTGTTAAAACTGTTAACAATAACAATTAACATCAGAGGCATAACCATGAACAAAGAAAAGAAAAAAATCTTCAGCATTTCCATAAACCCCAAACTACTCAAAGAAATAGATCAGAAACGGGGCCTAATTAAACGGTCAACCTTCATCGAACACTTATCCAAACAAGGTTTAGCATGGACTCAACTAAAACCAAACATAGAAAACCACTGTAACAAACTTCTGGAAATACTACCTGAGCGTCTTCCATCTCCTGTTGAAAAACGCACACCAGCTGACGCTAAAAAACGAATTCAAGATGCTCGAGAGATAGTTCTTGAAGTGAAACAATTGCTAAAACCCGATGTCTAAGAACATAACGTAAGGGGAAACAGAGACCATATGAAAATAAAGGTTAAGGAATGATCACGTATTGAATATGCGCGTTGCAGTGTTGGTCACGGGCGGTAAAGACTCAGCGCTAGCGTTACATCGCGTCTTAAAACAAGGTTACGCGGTGAAATATCTAGTTACTATGCTTCCTCAACGAGAAGACAGCTGGATGTTTCATTTTCCCAACATCCGCTTAGCCGATCTCTTCGCTGAAGCAGCTGAACTCCCATTGATCAAGGCTGAAACGGCAGGGGTTAAGGAAATGGAACTTGAAGACCTTAAACGCTTGCTCGAAACCCTAGACGTAGACGGTGTTGTGTCAGGAGCCATATCTTCACAGTATCAGAAGAAGCGAATCGACAAGATCTGTCAAGAACTAAACTTTAAGTCTATTGCACCTCTCTGGCAAGAGAACCCCATGAAACTGTTGAAAGAACTAATCAAACTCAACTTCGAGACCGTTATTGTAGGCGTTTATGCTCTTGGGTTTAATCAAAGCTGGCTTGGAAGAAAATTTAACTCAAAAACGCTGAGCGACCTAATTAAACTCAACGAAAAATATAAGGTGTCTTTAGTGGGAGATGGCGGAGAATACGAAACCTTAGTTCTAGATGCACCGTTCTTCAAAAAGAAAATTCAACTACTTCAAACGGAGAAAGTTTGGGAAGATCATAGTGGATATTTGCTTGTTAAAAAAGCTGTGCTAGTGGACAAAGGTGTCTAATTATCGTCTATTTTGGAACTCTAAAAACCATTAAAAGAAAAGTTTTAGTCACAGAAAGTCAGCTGTTAAATACGGCAAAAATAAAAGGGAGAATCCTATAAATTCTGCAACACAACAATCTAACCGCATGGGATGTAACTAAAAAGTTGAACCTGAAGTCGGAGGGAAAAGTTTAGAAAATGGCTTACAAGTACGTTGCGAAAGCTTGGAAGAGACCTGAAGCTTCCTTTGTTAAGGAATTGATGTGGCAAAGGCTCATAGAGTGGCGTAAACAACATGCAGTCCTCAGGGTTGAAAGGCCCACGCGTCTCGATAGGGCTAGACAACTTGGCTACAAAGCTAAGCAAGGGTTCGTTGTCGCCAGAGTTCGTGTCCGACGTGGAGGTTTGAGGAAGATTCGACCAAAAGCGGGGCGAAGGCAAAAACGGATGGGTGTCGCTAAATTCAAACCAGCCAAAAGCTTAAGACTGATTGCTGAGGAAAGGGCGGCGAGAAAGTTTCCCAATTTGGAAGTCTTGAATTCTTACTGGGTTTGGGAAGACGGTCGCTTTAAATGGTTTGAAGTTGTCATGGTGGACCCAAGTCATCCAGTAATTCAATCGGATAAAGATGTAAACTGGATTTGTGAACCAGCTAATCGTGGACGAGTTTTCCGTGGATTAACTAGCGCTGGCAAGGAAGTTCGCGGGCTTCATCATAAGGGGCGTGGAGCCGAGAAGGTTAGACCAAGTCGTGTGGCGTCTTATAAACGGAGAAAGAAGAAAGGCTGACGCATCTATGAAGGTTCAATCGATAGTGCAGAAAAAAAGCAACAGAACAAAGGTAGGTAGGGGTTTCAGCAGAGGTGAGCTTAAGGAGGCAGGGATAGGCGTTAAACGAGCGCTTAAGTTAGGCATCTCAGTTGATTTGAGAAGAAAAACAAAGCATGAAGAAAATGTTAAGCGGCTCAAACAATGGCTCAAACAATATTTGCGAAGTTTGGGCTGAGAGGAAACTTCACCTGCCGCGCCTGGATTAAATCATTTAAACGGGAAAAGGAATTAGTGTAAATATAATTGCGTGGCATGGCTTTGTCTCAGACTCTCATAAGTTATCTTGATATTCGGTTCTTTGTACATGCAACTGAGGACTCAGACAAGGTTTTTGAGGCGGTGCATCACCTTTTTCCGCCAGATTACGTTGATGACATAGTTTTTAAGAAAAGCAACCTGAAGGGTCACTATGGTAATCCTATCATTATTTTTGAAACTAGAATAAAGGAGAAAGAAATAATCGAGGATATGGTTAGCTCTCTCTCTTCTGGTCTCAGCGAGTTGGATAAAGAGATGTTGCTGAGAGAGATAGATTTACATGTGAAAAAAGGAAGCCTCTACATTAGATTGGATAAGCAAGCTGCCTTTCAAGGCAAGTTTAAGCTTTGCTCCGCTGATCCAATTCGTGTGCACATGCGATTTAAGAAGAGAACACTTGAGGATATAATCAAAACTTGCAGAGAACTTGGGATACTGTTATGAAAAGGTTTGTTGATCTCCATCTGCAACCTTCAATTAAAGACCTGACTCAAGTGAAAAACATGGTTAGCTTAGCCTCTGAACTGGGCTATCGCGTGGTTGGCATATCCCTCTCACCAAATGTTACGCGTGACACAGTTAAACAACTGCAGAGAATATGCCGCAACGTTAAAACAGACTTTGTTACTAGAGTGGATTTATCTCCAAAAACTCCTCATGAACTGCTCCATAACTTGAGTCGCTTCAGACGAAAATTTGAAGTAATATCAGTGATCTCTACATCAAAAGCTGTCGCGAGGCAGGCAGCCAAAGATCGACGAGTAGATCTCCTCTCCTTTCCCTCCACGACTCCTCGTCAACGATTCTTTGATCACGCCGAAGCGGAACTCGCTTCCAAAGCGTTTTCGTCCCTTGAAATAGACATGGCACCGCTTGTTTCATCAAAGAGTTTCCAGAGAATTCGCCTTCTCTCCATTCTCCGAAAAGAGGCGAGGATTGCTAAAAAATTTGGCGTGCCAATTACGATTTCTAGCGGAGCAACTAACATACATTTCATTAGAGGACCCTATGACTATGCTGCCATCGCTGCTCTCTTCGATATGGTTATGCCGCTTGCTCTGCGTGCCCTTTCAGAGGCTCCCTTAACTATTGTGCGGCGGAATAGAGAGAAGTTAAGTCCAAATTTTGTGGCTCCTGGCATCCGTGTCGTGAGGAGGAAAAACTGTTGTCCGAACGCATGAGAAAACGGTACCTTGCTTTTAGAGTTATGAGCGATCATTCAGTCAGCAAAAGTGACGTGGCGGATGCTGTTTGGAATGCTGTCCTACGACTCTTCGGGGAATATGGTGCCAGCCAAACCAACCTTGCATTAATTGAATACGACCAAGAGAAAAGCTGGGGCATTATACGTTGTTCGCGCAGAGCTGTTGAAATAGTTAGAACTTCAATTGCTTTTGTAACAGAGATAAATGAGAAACCGATTGCAATCCATGTTCTAGGAGTTTCTGGAACGTTAAAGGCTCTTAGACGAAAAGTTTTGCTGTGAAAATACAGTATATGCAGGCGCAACTAAGAACTCTCTTCGCTATTCATTTTCTCCCGAGCAACCCGAATCTTCTCACATCTTTCAGTTGCCTTCTCAACAGCCCTCATCAATGCGGTTCTGATTTGACTCCCTTCAAGCTCATAAATTCCCTCAATCGTGGTGCCGCCCGGCGTAGTAACCATGTCCTTTATAGTAGCCAAATGTTCCTTGCTTTCCAGAATAAGTTTGCCTGTTCCAAGAACAGCTTGTGCTGAGCTGTGCAGTGCTAGCTCTCTTGGCAAACCAACTTTTAAGCCAGCGTACATTAGGGATTCTACAATCACAGAGATGTATGCTGGTGCGCTTCCGCTTAGTGCTGTTATAGCGTCCATGTATTTTTCTTCAACTTCTTGACTTATACCCATGGAGTTGAGGATTTTTTCAACTTTCTTTTTGTCTTTTGATGTTACGTCCCCGTTAAAACAGTATGCGGTGAATGACTCCTGCACTAAAAGAGCTACGTTTGGCATGGTTCTAACAAACCTGGCTTCGGGAGCTATTTCTTTATAATATTCTAGTGGAACCGTGGCAGCTGTGGAAATCACCAGTTTTCCTTCAATTTCTTTTTTTATCTCTTTCAAAACTTTTCCAACGTCGTTCGGCTTGACACATATGAAAACGATGTCAGATTGTTTGGCGGCTTTCTTGTTGTCTCTAGTTATAACAGCGCCTAACTCTTCTAATTCCTTAATTTTTTCTACATTTCTTCTAGTAGCTATGATTTTGCCATCGTATCCGCTTTTCAGCAAGCTTTTGACTATGGCTCCACCTATTACTCCTGCACCTATCACGGCAATATCGTTGCCCATAATGCTCTTCCTCTGTTCACTAGTTAATTACATATTTCTGCAGTGGCTAACTCTTTAATCTTACCTTTTACGGATACTGTTAACTTATTTGTGATGGCTTGATTTTGTCTATTACAAACTCTCCTGTTCCAACAAAAGAGTCACAAATCTTTTTAAGAAAAACTTGTTTTCAACATACCTTTTCACTATATGATCCTAATATGAAAAGAGCAAAACCTCAGTTTTGTCCAACATCTAATTCTTCTTTTGTTCAACGAAGTTCTTTACGCTATCACTAATAAGTTAACAGTATCCCTTTTACGAAAAGTATAGTCCTTAATTTTTTAGCTATCTCTCAGATAAGAAGTATATTCAAGGGAAGAAGCTTCACACGATTTCTCTGGCAACGGTCAAAATTCTCACGTAGTCAGCGGTGTCGTCGCAAGCGTCGGCTACGTGTTCCATTTCTTCGATCAAATCTTTGAGCAGCAAGATTGTGGCAGCATTCATCTTATTTGAATGTTTAAGAAGTAACGATTTTGATTTCACATATTTTTCGTCGACTCTGTTTTCTATCGAGTCGATCTTCTTTGCCAACTCGTTGGCTTCAGTTGGGTTCGTTCCTAACTTCTCGATAGCTTTACGTAAAGTGGTTGCACAATCCACCAGGTCTTTGGCGGTTTCTACAAATTGTTCCCACATCTCTTTTGGAACTTTCGCCTCTAACAGAACAAGTACAGCTCTTGATGCGTCTTTGACGTGATCCGCCATTTGATCTAATCGTTTCACCAGATGCATTATATCTTCTCGATCTTTTGAAGGTAAGCTGCCTCGAGTCAGCTCCTCGAAAACAATTCTCCTGAGTTCGTCAATCTCGTGCTCTGTAGCGGACAGTCTTTCTATGGATTCTGTTGCCTTTTTTTGTTTTCCTTTTAGAGCCGCGTTGATAGATTTTTCCAGTTCCACTACTGTGTCTATTGCCAGTGTCATCTGTCTGTCTGCGATTTCTAGGACTTTAGACTTGCGCCTTTGAGTAAACCATCTTTCCATGTGGTTTCACCTTCTAACCACAAGTTGTTTTAATATCATATTTATTAGTATCATGTTTATTTAAGATTCGTCCTCTCCATTTGTCATTCAAGAGCCAACTCCTCTTTTAATCCTTTCTTAGGATATGTAAAAACAAGAGTTTTTTCGATTGCAAAGCTGACAGTAACTTTTTCCTGAACGTCGAGCCATTCTTCAATTAATGCTGGGCGAACAGCTACTACAAGGTCTTCATTTTCAAGTCTAATCTCATACCTTATGTCTGTGCCTTCGAATCGGCGTCTTTCAATCTCACCTAAAATTGAGTTCTCTTTTCTTTTTTTCCCTTTCTCAACCCTCAAAACTTCTGGTCTTACAGCGATGGCGACTTTTTCTCCCTTCTTTCTTGTATGATCTAACGCTCGAACTGAGATGTCCCCACGTAGTTCAATGGTTGTTTCTTTTTTATCCACCTTTGTTACATAGCCTTCTAGAAAGTTTGATTCTCCAATGAAGTTAGCTACGAAAATGTGCTGTGGCTTCATGTATAATTCCTGAGGGGTTCCAACCTGCAGGATTTTTCCTTTTTTCATTACAGCTATTCTGTCAGAAATTGCCATGGCTTCGCCTTGGTCGTGGGTGACGTGTACGGCTGTTAAACCAAGGTCTTTGACAAGTTTTCTCACATCGTATCTTAATTCAAACCTGATTTTTGCGTCTAAAGCACCTAAAGGTTCGTCTAAGAGTAGTAGTTTGGCGCCTGCAGCTAAAGCTCTGGCCAATGCAACTCTTTGCATCATTCCACCGCTGAGTTCTGAGGGAACAGCATCCCTACGTTCGTGCAGTTTAACCATTTCCAACATTTCCCGTCCTACTCTTTCCTTTCTATCGTAATTCCAACCTTTGACTGTTGGACCGTATGTCACGTTATCCCATATGTCCATGTGAGGAAACAAGGCGTATTGTTGGAAAACGTACCCTATGTCTCTGTCTTCGGGAGGAAGACCTGTCACCAACTTTTCATCTATGTATATTTCTCCTTCCTCTGCTTCAATTAATCCTGCTATTAGCCTGAGTGTGGTGGTTTTTCCGCATCCGCTGGGTCCAAGTAATGTTAAGTATTCTTTGTTTTCTATTCGAAGATTTATGTTGTCAACTGCTATGATTCGTCCTTTATCGAAGGTTTTTTTCAGATTAACTAGTTTGACGCTCGGCATTTAGTTTCACTTCGTCGCAGGTTTGAGTGAATCGTTTAGTATTTGGGTTGATTATGCCTATTAATTTCATCTTCTCACAACCATTCTAAATAGGAAGAGAAGTACTAACGACAATGCTATTAAATAGGCAGATGCAAAAAGGGCGGCAGGTATGGCTAGCGCCTCTGCCATGTTTACTACTAATGGAGGAACTGTAACAGCACTTCCCATGACTAAAAGAGTTGCGCCAGTTTCGCCCAAAGAACGTGTAAACGAGAGAATTACACCAGCGAGAATTCCTCGCTTTAACATGGGAAGTGAAATAGTTTCGACGGCATCGTATGGCGTGCCGCCCAAAGTGCGGGCTGCACCCTCATACATTAGGATTTCTGCGCCTTCATAGGTCGCTATTGTAGATTCAATCACAACTGGAACAGAAAACACTATGTGAGTTATGACTATAAGCCAGAAACCTGGCACAGCCAGTTTTAAGCCGCTTGGTCCCCACAAGAGAAGCACAGATAAACCTAGAGCGGATGTGGGAACAATTAGTGGGATTCTTAGTAAATAGCGAAGGGTTCTGCCAAATCTATAACGTTTGATTAGGTAAACACTGGCTATTGCAACTAAAGTGGCTATGTAGGTTGAGATTGCTGCCACTAGAATAGATGTTGAAGTTGCTTTCATTAACGTGTTAAAATAATTTGACGGACCAAAAAGTTGATGGAGCACACTTCCTCGAGAAGCGCCAGTGTCTGGGTCAACAGACCAGTATGTGCCAACCGAGATTAACACCACTATTATAGGTAAAATAACCACAATTGCAACTGCGCCTAAACTTAAAACGTCTTTAATCCATCGTGGCTTTCCAGAGAGAAACTTTTCACTCTTTAAAATTTTATTTTCAATTTTAGCGGTGGAAAAAAACCTTGGAGTTTTGAAAGTTCCACTTCTTTGTGTGAGGAATTCTACAGAAAGAATTGCAACCGTTGCGGCGATTATTAAAATGAATCCGAGGAAAGAGGCTGTTGCTAGTTTAAACTCAGAAACCCAGCGAACAATAGCTATGGGCGCCGTCGTATGAATTCCCATAACAACCATGGTTGCACCAGTTTCACCGAGAGACCTTGCAAAGGCTAGAACTCCGCCAGAAAAGAGTGCTGGAAGAGAAAGAGGGAAAATGATTTTTCTGAAGGTTGTGAAGGCTGAAGCGCCAAGAGTTCTTGATGCTCGTTCAAATACTGGTTCTAATCCTTCAAGTTTCGCCTGAAGTGTCCGAACTATGTAAGGAAAGGTTAATGCAACATGCACTGTCAACATTAAGAAAGGAACGTTAATAACTGGAATTACGTATTCTGCTTCAACAACTCCTCTACCTATCAAAGCTCCCAAACCAGAAATCCCAGTCCAAGTCAACAGCGTCGCAACACCAAAACCCGAGGTTGGAATCACCAACGACAAGGTAATTATATCCTCCAAAAATGACTTACCAAAAAAACGCTTGCGAGCCAAAAAATATGCGAGAGGCACTCCAAAAAGAAAATCCAGAGCAATCACAACAAAAGAAAGGCGAAAAGATAAGGCTAAATATCTCAGAATTTGTTGCCAATTTGCATCTCCGACGAGAGGGTTAGCAAAAACATCTGTGTAGATTTCGGGCCATTTGGTAAGTGTGAAGGATATTAGGTAGAAGGTTGGCAAAAGCACGAAGACGCCTAAACTGGCTAAAGTTGCGAATATGGCTATTTGAGCGATGAGTTTTTTATTATTAAGAAGTTTCATAGGCTACGCAATACACTCCATGTGATGGTCATATCCCCTGATTTTTCACTTTGATCCAAACTGTGAAAAGCGCCTCTAAAGCTTCTCCTGGTAGTGGATTCAAAATTGGTGTATTCCCCATGTCCGCTTGAACTCCATTTTCTTCACTGAAAATTGTGGTGTTAAGAGGGACATTCGGATTTGCTGGTCGAAATCCGTATTGTTGCGCTTTCAGTTGGTTTTCCTCTTTTAACAGAAAAGAAAGATATTGTTCTGCAACTTCTCGCTGCCAAGGTTCAACCCAAGGCGTGTCAAGGATGACAAATGGATGGTCGGATAAAAGCGTGCCATCCTTAGGATAAATTGCAACTAAAGGTTCTCCCCATTTATTTTCAGCCTTAAGAGAATTATCTAAGATTACATTTTCATAAACACTGAAAAAACTGATGGCTGAGGGACCATTTTCTGCTGCCCATCTACCAAAAAATCCTGTGCTCTTTCCATAATACACTGCCTTAGATTCAAGGGTGCTGACGAATTCCAGAATATTTTCGTCTATGAAATCTTCGGCAGTGAGCTCTTCAGGCTTCTTGCGTGCTGCTTCAGCGAATTCGAGAGCAACTGCCATCGTGCCGCCGTTGCTGTCTCGAGGATCAGGATGCCCAAACTTGAACTCATCGGTTTGTGCCAGTTCATATAAATCTCTAAAACTCGTAATGTTATGTTGTTCAATGAGGGATTCCCATCCGGCAATAACGACCGGCGACAAAACAGTTCTCTTCCAATTGTCTGGAGCGATTTTTCCCTCGTAGCCTAGGTTTTTCCACATTAGGTTTATGTAGGGTATCCATATGCTTGAGGCTGGGCTCCATGCAACAGGCTTGACGTTGCCCCAGAGAATTTGAATTACACTGTCGTGTGTTCCCGTTACTGTGAGTTTAATGTTGATTTTTTCGTTAAACGTTTCAAAATACCACTGTTCAAAAAGAGGAGTAACTTCTTCAATCCAGCTTTGCTTTTCGCTTGTGTAAAGAAATTCGATAACTTTCGCTCCTCCTCTTGCCAAGATCATGGAGAGTTCAGTGAAAAGGAGAAAAACAATTAATATGACAATCAAGAGAACAATGTAACCACGTTTTGGAAATATCTTGAATCTCGGTTTTTTTTCTTTCAATAGTCTTCCGCCCATTGTGAGTATTCTAGACTATGGGGGCACGAGAAATATAGTTACAAGCGACTTTCTAAATTAATTTTTTCATCATATATTTTCATGCAGCCCACTACAGTACAATTATTGACGTTCAGTATTGATCGCCACTTCATAAGAGATTTTGCCATCGAAAACCACGTAAAAAATACACGCTTAAGGAGCAGTGGTTTAATGACTCTGTTAAAACAAGATGCCATTGAAAAATACCGAACAATCAGCGAAAAAATAATAGACTCCATGTTGCTATCCGAACTCAGAAACCTCTTTGAAAGAAACTTCAGTTTGACCGAGTTACTAGAATGGCTTCATGAGAAAGTTGAATGGAGTAAAGGCGACATAATTCGACACAGCGATCCTATGGAAATACTGGCTTACGGTAAAGGAAAATGTGGAGAGTTCAGCATTTTATTCACTGCTCTCTGTTTGGCACACAACTATCGTGCTAGATTAATTCTTGACATGTCCGATCATGTATGGACAGAAGTTTGGAATGAAAAACAAAAAAGATGGATTCACGTGGATCCTTCAGAGAAAAAAATTGATTACCCCAAAATGTATGAAAGAGACTGGAAAAAAGACCTGAAAGAAGTGTACGCTTTTGAGAATGGCAACATGCAAAATGTGACAAGTCGGTATAAAATAGCGAAGAATTAGACTCTGGTTAGTTCCTCCTAGCAGGCGAAAAAATGTGAGAAAAGCTGTTTCTGTCAAAAATGAAAAATCTCGAAATGGCTTAAATTTTCTTCGTGGAAACCTAGCCACCATTGCAGTGAGCGGTGCCATTGGAGGCTTTGGAGCAGGGATTATTCGCATATGGGTTCCCAGATACTTCGATGAGCTTGGTGGAAACCCATTTACGCTTGGATTAATGACATTTGCGACACTTATAGTTCAATCTGCTGTGTTCCTTTTGGGAGGCTTGATCACTGACCATTATGGCAGGACAAGAATCATAGTTCTATCTGCCTTCTACGGCATATTCTTTCCATTACTTTATGCGGTTACACAGAACTGGCGCATATTCGCTATATTAAGTGTAATCAGTGCTTTAGGAGTCATATCTCGCCCAGCCTCCCAAGCTATAGTGATAGATTCAATTCAACCTAAGAAACGAACCACTGGAATAGCTTCTCTCCAAGTTATTTCGCTCTTCCAGTACCAATAGCCATTCTCGTCGGCGTGTGGCTGATTCAGAACCACGGTTTACTGGACGGCTTTAGGCTAGCGTGCATATATGCTGCTGTCGCTGCTCTCATCTCAGCTTTTGTCGTCTTGCTCTTTCTTAAAGAAAGACTGCGAAGCAGAGTTGTCGGAAAATTAACTTTCTCAAATCTTAACGCATTTAGAAGTTTCATGAAGTTACCTTATCAATTGCCTACCAGTCTAAAAGTGCTAATAGTTTCATACGCGTTGATAACGTTTGCCAATGGAGCTGTAGGGCAATATTACATTCTTTATGCACATGACGTGATCAGGCTTACAGACCCGGAATGGGGGTTAATTGTTAGTCTGCAATTTCTCTTGGCAATAGTTTTGAAGATTCCTGGAGGACATTTCAGTGACAAGTTTGGTAAAAGAAAAATTATGATAATTTCAGCGGTTACGTGCGCTCCTTCTGTTATTCTTTTTACTTTTTCCCGCTCTTTCATTCAAGCTTTGATCGTTACTCTTCTTATTGTAGTGACAGGAATTTACTATGCACCAGCTCATGAGGCTCTTCAAGCTGATTTAACATCTAGGGCGATGAGAGGACGAATAACGGCTCTTTGGGACACGAGCAACTCTGTTTCAGCAGCGTTAGGCGCACTTATGGGAGGTTTTCTATTTCAAACAGTTGATCCAGCAGCACCGTTCTATTTATTCGCCGTTGTCGAGCTGATGGCCGCACTATTTCTAATCAGCGTCGTACGGGAACCTGTGGAAAAAGAAGTTTAACTTTGTTTAAGCGTGATTTTTGGTTGAAAAATCTTATAATTTAGGATTGCGCGGCTTTATGATTGGTGAGCATGGTATGGAGAAGGTTAGTGTCGAACTGGAGTATCTTGGAGATGTTGATTTTAAAGTGAAGTTTGGACATGGAGCAATGGACGATTTAGTTATCGCTGCGTCTCGCGTTTCCGAAGACCAGAGGGGAGGAGTTGCTCGGAAACTTTTGGCGGCATCCGTCACTTATTGCATGGCGGGTTGGCTTTTCACTCTGCTTCAGAAGACTCGTGTTGATGTTAATGCGCTTAAGACGAAGACTGAGGTGACGATAAGTAAGGATGAGTCTGGACGAGAATTTGTTGATGAAATTGACATGCAGATTCAGGTGCAAATCTCTGATGAAGACGTTAACGCCTTTGAAAGATGTAAGTCAATTGTGAACCGAGGTTGCTTAATCAGTCGAAGTCTCATAAGAGGAGTTAAGGTTACTCATTCAATTTCACGTATGTGATAGTCTCGCTTGTTTTCGAGTTCCTGAAGAAGTATGGTGGACCGGGGGGGATTTGAACCCCCGTCCTCCTGAGTGCAAGTCAGGCGTTCATACCAGACTGAACTACCGGCCCTCAAAGATTCTGATTCTGCAAGTTTCTTAATTACTTTAAATAGCTATAAAAAAGAAAGCCTTTTTATTTAATAAATTCCATTCTAAGCGATGGAAATTGCACGGGAAAAAACCTCTTGTTGTTGGGATTTCGGTATTAGTAGTAGTTGCGGTTATTCTTGCTGGTGGAAAAGTTTGGATAGATGAAACTGCAAACAAAACAAATACGTTGAAACCCATAGAAATTAGAGAATATGAAGGACAAAAGCTTTCATCAATAGATGATTTTAGAGAGAACTCAATAAAAGGACCACAGTATATAGATAACGAAAGCTACAAGCTTGTCTTAACTGGGCTTGTGAATAATACAATAGAATATACTTATGATGATGTTATTGGTAACCAGCAGCATTACGAGAAGATTGTTATATTACATTGTGTAGAGGGTTGGAGCGTTACCATTCTCTGGGAAGGCGTGTTGGTAAAAGACTTAATAACCGAGGCAGGAGTTGCTCCCGCCGCAAAAGTAGTAATATTTCATGCCTACGATGGTTATTCGACATCTTTACCTCTAGATTACGTAATCGATAACGACATAATAATGGCTTATAAAATGAATGGTGTAATCCTTCCACCTGAAAGAGGCTTTCCTTTCCAGCTTGTAGCGGAGAGCAAATATGGATATAAATGGATAAAATGGATAACAAAAATTGAACTATCAGATGATGTAGACTATAGAGGATATTGGGAAAGCCGAGGATTCTCCAATGATGCCGATTTGGATTAACGTATCTTTTTAACACTCTAATTCATTATGAAGTTTCTAGTCTGTACATTTATCAAACTACGTAATAATCGATGACTTTCTGTAATCGTCTCGGCGGAGAAGGTAGCCCCGACGCAGAGAGTTTCTTTAGTATGCTTACTATTTGAGGTTGGAAACTGACAAGATCCGTCAATGTTACGAGCCCAAGAAGTTTTCCTCTTCTAACTATAGGCAGTTTTTTGATTTTCATCTTAAGCATGAACTTTATGGTGTCTTCAACATCCATCTTAAGGTCTCCAAAAACGAGAGGTGCTGACATGATTTGCCAAACCTTAAGGTTTTCTGGCTTCCTTGACTCAGCCAAAACTCTCTGCAACAAGTCCCTTTCCGTTACGATTCCGATAGGTTTCCCATGTTTTGTCACAATTAAACATCCTATCTCATGTTTGTTCATAAGCCCCACAGCTTTCGTCACAGTTTCATCTGCTTCCACAGTTACTACATCTTCAACCATGATGTCTTCATTTTTCAGCATTGTAACACACCTAACCAAATCTTACCACAATGATGTTTTAATGGGTTATGAATTCGCAGTGCAGAGTACAATTAAATATGGATAAGCTATTTTGGCAATTTTCTCACTACATGGGGTATTGTCCATACTTCTCGGCGGCTGAAACCATAGCCCTAATATTTTCAAAAGGAGCGTTTAAAGGAACTTCGCAGCCAGAACTAAGCATGAAACCTCCGCCCTTAGCAGCCTTTTTGATACACTCCCTAGCCTTTCTTTTTACATCATCCGGCTTTCCGTTTAAAAGGACACTGACTGGATCAACATTTCCCTCAATACAAACTTTTTTCCCAATTCTGTTCTTAGCGAATGCGAGGTCCACTTGATAATCTAGTTCAATTATGCGAGTTCCAGCATCCACCATCTCTTCAAGGATGGGGCTGGTCTTACCGCAAATATGTAGGGACGGGATTCCACCAACTTCGCTGATGGCTTTTAAAACTTCTTTTATGGGTGATAAGGCAAACTGATCAAACATCTTCGGAGAGATAACAGTTGAGGAAGCCATAGGGTCTGCTACGACAACTATGTCTGCTCCATGTTCCACAGTAGCTACCGCAAACCGCTTTGAGGATTCAGTTGACGGTTTCAAGATGGCATGAACAAGCTTCGGGTTTCTGACGAGGTCCATCAGAAGCTGGTCTTGACTGCGCAAAATACTTGTAAGGGTGAGTGGTCCAGGGACATATTTGAAGATTGGTACGTCTCCTCCAATTTTTTCTTTAACCAAGTTAATGGCTTTAAGATGTATCGGTAACCGCCCATCTTGTTCAGGATCTGCAACCTTAATTTTGTCCAGATCGCTTTGTTCCTTTATCAGTTGATCCTTAACAAAAGCAATCTTACTTGGCTGAACTTGAAGTTTGCAACCCATAGCTTCAGCCATTAAATTAAAGGACGACTCCCACCCAACATAAATTCCGTCATATCCAGCAGACTTGTAACCAGCTACAAGAGCCTTCGTCATCTTTTCAGCGCTGTATAATGCTTCAGAAAACTCGATGCCGATGAGCTGTTCCGTAGTGTAAGTTATCATAGGTACCACTGGAACGCGATCAGGTTCCTTCAGCTCAATGGCTGCCATAACTCGCTGGAAAGGTGTTAGTGTGGACATGATATCATCTCCCAAATACTCTGTAGCCAACACCATATTAAAAGTGTGCCAGAGGCCTAGGTCGGGATTTGAGCCCAAGCGCCATTTGCTGTCCGTAATTACGTTGCGCCAGAAACTTTCCGTTGGCTACATGATCATCTCGAGTGCGCTGTGCGCGCTTATTCGGAGTTTTCTAGCAACTTTTTTAGCGATTTTGCTTCCTTCTTTAAGGTAGTTACCTCTTTCTCTAAGGCGCTAGCTTTTTTCTCTCCTTCTTTTCTAAGCTCTTCTATTTCAGTCATTAGATCAGCTTTCTCAGTTTCCAACTTCTCAATTTTTTCCCGTAAATTTTTCAAAGTTTGCATGAGTTCCGTCTCAATTCTCTTTATCTCTTCAATCCCACGGTTAATGGCTATTTTCTCTTTTCCAAGGACAGCGCGAAATCTTTTTTCACACTTAGGACACTGGAACATTCCTAGGGTAAGTTTAAACCGCTTACCTGTCTTGCTAGGTCTACCAATCATGGACCATGTTTTAACTGGACTAGCGACCACCCAAGTTTTACACTCAGGGCACTCAACCAACTTTTGGCCTCGATATAACCTTATTCGCGTATCCCTTTAATTACTTTTTAATGGCTACTCTTACACTAAAGAATACATAAGACGCAGTTTCAGGACCACTACTTTCCAAGGGCACGCGCTTACTTGAACAATTTGGCCTGTTTTATCGTTTCTACCGTGATTTCCTGTTCTTTGCCACAGCCGTCGCAAACGCACCTTTTCTTAATATCTCTAAACCATTCCATGTTCTTATCATAAGGATTTGTGCAGAATGTTTCAAGAACGATCAGTTGACCATCGCAATTTTCGCATCTTAGCAGCATTTAACATCATCTCCTTTGTAACATCTGAAGAGTAGAAACCCAATTTCCACACTACCATATAAGGAATACGGTGATGCGCGCGTGATGTTAAAAGTCGCATAGAAGATGCACCAGCATAGGCTCTCAGAAGTAACATCTTGGATATGCAGACATGCGTCCGCCCACTTGCAATAAGCCGTTTTTTGGTTTTTCCTGTTTTTCTCTCTCTAGGTGGATAAAACATTGTTGGCTTTTTGGTGAGGTTTCGGCTCATTGCAGCTGCATTGCTTTCATACGCGCAAAATATTATAAGGAAGAAATCAAGACATTGAAAAAAGGGTGCAACTGTTGGCTAATCTTGTAGAAATGTTAGACACACTAGTTGAAAACATCATAGCCGCTTTGCCATTGGTGATCGCTGCTATTATCGTAGTATTAATTGGTTATGTCGTCGGGAGAGTTGCCGGCAGGGCCGTCAATAAACTTATCGGGAAAATGGGCATAGAAAAAAGCTTCGACAAAACTGATGCGGGAAAAGCCTTCAGATCTGCTGGGTTAGATCTGTCATCTTTCGTTGGAGGAGTTACCACAGCTTTCGTCATCGTTCTATCCATCATTATAGCGATACAGATTCTGGACATAGGAGGCCCTATAGGTCAATTCTTGGTTGATTTGGCAGCCTACTTGCCTAGACTTCTCGGAGGAATAGTGGTAATAGTGATAGGCACTGTTTTAGTTGGATTCTTGGCATCTCTGGTGGGAAATACGTTTAAACCAATGTTTCCGGAAGCCAAAGCTGAGATAGCTGATATGCTAAAGAACCTTCTTCTTATCGGTTTGATAGCAGCGGTACTCCTGATAGCGTTGGATCTTATGCTTCTTACAGGCGACTTAATTTATTCTTTGATCCTAGGCTTCGTCATAATAGGTGCAGGAATAGCGTTAACAGATGGCTTAATCAAGTCGATCATAGACGACCATAAGGAGTTTGCAAGCGTTGCAGGATACGCAAAATTCGTGCTCTACAGCGTCTTCCTTCTTATTGGAGCAGGAGCAATCTTTGCTACGTTTCAAGGAGTAACAGACATTGTAGCCAATATTTCCTGGGCGTTTGCAATTGCTCTCGCAATAATGTTGGTCCCCGTGGTCTACAGTATGGCCAAAAAGATGTCAAAAGAAGTCTCCTGAGCAACTTCCAGTTTCGGAACGCCAATACCCCCCTTTTTCTACAACTCACGCGTGCTACTGCCTCAGCATTTTCCTTAGAGAGCAGTAAATAACCCATGAGCGCATAGCATCATATGGGGATGTATGGTATCATGAGCAATAAGGTGTCAACCTGTTTGTATATCGACAAAATCGTCATGAAAATCGGACTCAACATCTCAGGGGTCTCCGAGAACGCGCTTATTGAAGCGATAGGAAGGCTGAGCAGTCCGGAACGAGAAACCGGCCTCCGGAGCGGGGCGCGCGTTTTATCCTAAACTTCATTTTTTCAGTTTAACGGCCGTTCCATAAGCAGTTACGAGTATGAATCCTTCCAAAATCTCTGCGGTTTCGAAGTCTATGGATAGAACTCCGTTAGCTCCCAGCTTCTTAGCTTCATTCCTTAAGTCTTCTAGAGCCTCTTTTCGTGCTTTTTCAATTTCCTCTGCGTATGCTGTGCCTTTTCCTCCAGTAAGTGCTTGAATGCCTGAAATTATTCGACCCCCTGCTCCCCTCGTCCTCGTGCTGGATCCATATATGACTCCGAGAACTTCCTCAACTTCATATTTGGGGATCATAGGCATCGTCGCTAGAATGAGTTCTTCTCCCATTAATTCACCTCCAACCTTGTGGTTAATCCTAATACTCAACTTACTCTTCATAAGATTTTGCTTGGAGCATGCATGCACCGATCTGAGAATTGGTCTAGGTCTCCATTGCCTTAGGTTTCATTCTTTACCATATTCAGCAAAGGATTCACGAGTACCCAAATAAGTCTTCGATTCAATAATCCTGTATTTTTTTAGTTCTTCATATTCGAATTTTGCGCGCTTCTCAAGAGCTTCTATTGTTGGCCATTCCTCGACCCCAATATAATTCCACTCTTCGTTTGACCAGCGGCAGTCAATCATCATCAAGACTTTGCACCCAAGTTCCTCCAAATTCTTGCGATCCTTAACCATGAACTCCATCTTTTCCTCTTCAGATAGCTCATAAAATGCTTCCTTGATTCTGGCGAACAACAATCTCATGATAGGTTTTTTCTCAGCCATCTTAGCACCTCCTCCACTATTACTTCAAACGGAAATCTGTGATTGAAAATTTAAGACTTAGGGTTCAAAAAACATGCTCTGCTACTACTCGATAGGCAGGTGGATTGCTGAAACGTTGGTTAAGGCAGTTACTTGGCTTCTCCTGGAAAGAGTTTCTTTCCTCTTTCTGTGTATTCGATCACGCCTATTTGTTTTAAGAGATCTAACGTGTCACGGACTGACTTTCTCTCTACAATCTTCCCATCAACTATGCGAAAGATGTGAACAGCCGTCCACGTTATCTTTTTGCCAGTAGGGGCGAATGTAGTCCCGAAGAATTCCAATTCGCCTGTGTGTGTCCCAGTCATTCTAGTACGAACCCAAACCTTGTCCCCTTCAGCGATGATGTCCTCGATAGCCAAATTGAGATCGGGAAAGCCCCTGTAAACGTCAGCATAGTATTGTTTGACACTTTCGAGACCTCGTAGTTCATGAGGTGTGTTAGGTGCGTCAACATAATCGAGTGCCATGAGCTCGTCCAATAAGTCTGGGTCGTGCTTATTGAGGGCTTCATACAAACTGCGAATGATAGCCTTATTCTCTTCTAATGACAAAACATCACCTCTCCTCAATTATCAATCTTAGTTATCTCTTTTTGACACTTAATAGTTGTTACGAGATGTCATGGGTAGGCTGAGGTTTGTGTATGTGACGCTCGCGCGACCGCCTCGGGCTTTCCCTCAGGGGGCGACAAACGGCCCGCGGGCGCACGCGTCCGGCCCCTCGCAATAATCTGTTTCTCGGGACTTCCCCCGCTGGCTTTCCTGCCCCCCAGGTAGATAAAATATTTGTTGGCTTTTTATGCATGCATATACTATAGCGTATTCCATTGTAGTACAGTCGAACGTGATAAAGATGGGAAAAATAACTTCAATCTACCTAACCGATATGCATGCATGGAAGGTTGAGAACCCAAAATGTTTGATTCAAAAAGCAGCCACTGAATTGGAGAGTGATCTTAACGAAGCTAAAAAATCTCAATATTTTAACTCGCGATGAAATTATTGACATCCACCTAGCTACGTTGGACATTCTAGAAGATACAGGAGTCATAGTAGATGAGGAATATGCGCTTGGGATACTCAAAAACGCAGGCGCTAAAGTTGATGAGAAAGATAGGCATGTTTGGATTCCCGCCTCTTTAGTGAAAGAAAGTATTAGAAAGGCGCCACGACGCTTCACTCTCTACGCTCGTAACCCCAAGAAGAATCTTAGATTTGGAGGACATGTAGCACACTTTGCACCGGGTGGAAAACCTAACAATGTCGTAGATATCGAGACAGGAAAATATCGCTTTGCCTCTTTGAAGGATTTGGAGAATCTTGTAAGACTTGTTGATGCCTTAGAAAGTATACATCTTAGCTCTAACATGGTCTCCATTCACAACGTACCGGATTCGGTGTCAGATATTCTTTCAGTCTTGGTGCAAGCAAAGAACACTTCTAAATGCATCGAAGGAAATGCTGTAGGCAGATTTAGGGCGCAAAACACTTTGCGTATGGGCGCTGTCATTGCGGGGGGAATAGAGGAATTCAGAAAGAAGCCTACTTTATATGGTATCGTGAACCCCATAAGTCCTTTAAAACATGGAAGAGAGATGTTGGAAGGTCTTATAGAGTATTCAAAGCAGGAAGCGCCAATCATAATCGCATCGGAAGTAATGGCTGGTGCAACGGGTCCTGCCACACTAGCAGGATTATTGACACAACAAAACGCAGAAGTACTAAGTGGTATTGTAATTTCTCAACTTGTTAACCCTGGAACTCCAGTAATGTATGGAAATGTCTCCTCGATTATGGATATGAAAACAGGAACGGTTGCACTTGGAGCGATTGAAGCGGGGTTAATTAACTTAGCTTGGGCCCAGATGTCAAAATACTATGGAATACCCTGTCGTGGAACGGCTGGAAATGCTGACTCGAAGATTCCTGATGTTCAATCGGGCTACGAAAAGGCTTTTGGTCTGCTTTTGGCAGCGTTAGGTGGAACCGACTTTGTATTTGATGCAGCTGGTTTGGTCAACTCTTCCTTGGCTTTTAACTATGAACAGATCGTAATCGACAGTGAAATCTTGGGGATGGTTTTGCGTGCAATGGATGGAATTGAAGTTTCAAATGAAACTCTGGCTCTTGATCTCATTTGCGAGACGGGTCCAGGTGGGCACTATCTTAGCAAAAAACACACATTGGAGTGGTTTAGGAAGGAGCATTTTGTTCCGAAGATAAGTGACAGAAATCCAAGAGAGAAATGGGAAAATGCGGGGTCCAAAGATCTGTGCGTAGTTGCAAAAGAAAGGGTTAAGGAGATCTTAGATTCTCATCAACCCGAACCACTTGACAAAAATCTACGGGATGAGCTTGAAAAAATCGTCAGAGAGATGCAAAAGAAAATAAATAAGGTTCAACATACGCGAAATTGACGATTATCACTTGAATGCATGCATGAGGAGCATGCGCGCGCTACCTCAGATTCCTTCTTAGAGGGCAATAAATAGCCGTCCGCGCGTATTTTTGACCAGCATTAAGACTTTTAAATTCTCATTTGCTATACGACATCATGGGTAGAAGACCATGACGCTTCAAGAATGGACGATTTCTGAACTGCAGTCTATGATGGCGACAGGCGAGTTAACAGCGCGTCATCTCACCGAGTTGTATTTGGAGCGGATTGACACAATAGACAGAAACGGCCCGAAACTCAACTCCGTCATTGAGATAAATCCCGACGCTCGTACTATCGCGTCATCCCTAGACGATGAGCGATGCCGCGGCAAAACACGTGGGCCACTCCATGGTGTCCCTGTCCTCATAAAAGACAACATTGACACCCATGACCGAATGCAAACCACAGCTGGTTCACTCGCGCTCGAAGGTCATATTGCACCACGTGACGCGTTCATCGTCAAGAAATTGCGGGCAGCAGGCGCAGTTATTCTGGGCAAGACAAATCTAAGTGAATGGGC
>CAYFTS010000151.1:0-1586 GCA_964346135.1 uncultured Candidatus Bathyarchaeia archaeon
GGGGTTTTATAGATGCCAGCTTCTTCCATCGACACAATTTTAGCTTCTTCAATTATGATTATTCTAGCCGCGTCGGCTATGGCCATCACGGCGATGACATTGTCTCCTCGCTTTAACGAGCTTTCTCATAAAAACGATATTGAACGTTACCAGCAACTGGCTAGGTATATTCTCCTTAACACTGGAACACCAACTGACTGGGGGAGCATGCAAGAGGTTGTTCCAAGCAGTTTTGGCTTGGCAAAAGTAAACTCTTCACACTCTTATCAACTCGATGTTGACAAGGTTTCGCGTCTAAATGATGATAACGTTTACTCCATAACGTATCTTCAGCTCTTAGAATCTTTTGGAGTTCGTGACGTTGCTTTAAGAATAGAAGTGGATACGTTGTTTGATCTTTCTACGAGTTTGATTTCCAGCTCAAATGGAGGAAACGAAACAACATACAACTTTGAGATGTCAACAGAGAAATCAGGGCTACCCGTTTCAGCCCAGCTGAGCTGTTATGTGGTTTCAAAAAATTACGTTGACCGCGAGCTTTCATCAACCTCATCTAGTGGAAACGGTTCTGTAAGCGTCACCATCCCAAACTCAGAAAACGGTACAGCGCTCCTGCTATCTTTTGCAGAAGCGGAGCCTAGGATGGTAGCTTTTAACGTTTACCCCTTCAGCCATAATTCATCGACACCTGAGCCTAACGGAACTTTCATGGGACTGAGCCCACTGAATTACATTTTAAACGTGTCTTTTTTGTATCCAACTGAAGAAACTTTGATGACACAAGCCTTCACTTACGGCTACAATTCTGAATTGATACAGATTAGTGGCGATAACCAAACAGCAGAGTACAGTTTTCCTCACCTTCTAGATTCAAGCCCAATAATACTAGTACTCACAGGCTCTAATGGGTCATCGGTCTTTGCTGAATGGGTAGCATACCCGCAATTACCCATAGCAATAGGTTCTGACCTGAGCGATTTAGGCGCCGCGTCAAAAATCGTTTCATCGACTTTCCTTGTGACCATGAACTCTGCTCTCTACAAGTGCAGGATAAAATTTGTGGGGTCAGAATAGATGTTGTTCAGCAAAAAAGGACAAATTAGGATGATAGAAGCTTTTTTAGCAGTTTTGGTGATACTCTCAACTTCAGTTTTTTCCATCACACTTTATTATCCAACAGCTAGTTTTGATGACGAGAAATTATTGGCGACTTTAGGAATGCAGGTTTTAATGGAACTTGATAACAACAGCACTCTCGGAAAACTCATCGATGAACGGAACTGGACAGCTGTCAGAGAGTCTCTTGAAATCTTATTACCTACAGGCGTTTCGTACAACGTTACGGTATACGATGATACAATGAGTCAAATCAATGATTCCCCGATGTCTAACGGCTTAAAAGGTCAAAAAATCGCTTCTGTTGAATATCTTTGTGCCAGCCATAATTCAAAGGTTCGCTTCTATTTAGTCCGCTTACAGTTAGCGTTAGTCAGGTGATAATAAATGCGTAGAAGAAATGTTTCAGGGCAAGCGCTTCTGCTTGGTGTTCTCCTAATAGCTTTGATATTGTTGTCTGTGGAACTTTA
>CAYFTS010000152.1:0-15190 GCA_964346135.1 uncultured Candidatus Bathyarchaeia archaeon
CCAAGATTCATAGGAAAAGGTTTGAAATACGTTGACTTTAAGATGGGTGACGCTGACATACTTACTACAAAGGCTATCTGGGAAATCGGTCTCTTAAACTACAAACCTATCAATGTTAAGGGAGTGAAGGTAGCTCCAAGAGACGTTTTCCTCTCTGCAATTCCGCCTCCGCTTTCTATGGAGGGAGTGGAACAAAAAATCAAAGAAGGAATACTGGTTGACGCTTCTGAATGCGGAGTAATAGAAATCACTGGTAAAAAAGCAGGCGAAAAGACATGTTACACTTATGAGTGGCCCACCCTAAGCATTCGCGAAGCCAACAAAATTATGCCAGGCACAACTCAAGAGTCATACGCAACAGGAATTCCAGCGGCAATCTTTGCTTGGATGCTTGGAAAAGGAAAGATAAAAAACACTGGCGTCATTGCACCAGAATGCTTAGAGTTGGAGGCTAGGAAAACATTCTTGTCTAAGCTTGCAGAAGCGAAACAGCCAGTACATGAGAAAGTGGAGAAAATCTTGTCTTAGACTACACAACGTTTTCACTTTCGTCACCTGCCGCGGTCATACAAATCTTAACTTTTTTCTCATCGTTTACATAAGACTGGCTACTGCAATAACTGGGTTCAGAATTCTTTGGAAAAGGTTATTTTTGCCTCTCTGTGTATTAATCTCCAAGATGAGGTGTGACAGTTGAAAAACATTCTTGAAAATTTGGTTTTCTTGACTAAGGATGACTTGAAGAAAATTCATTACGCTACTTTAGACATCCTCGAAGAAACTGGAGTTAGAGTGGATCACGAAGACGCGTTAAAATTGCTGAATGACGCGGGGGCTACGGTAGATTTTAAAGAAAGAATTGTGAAGATTCCGCGCGGTTTAATTGAAGAAGTGGTCAAAAAGGCTAAGAGAAGCGTCACGTTATGTGGCAGAAACCCGAAGAACGATGTGAAGTTTGGTGAAGGCAAAGTTTACGTTATGACTTCTAGTACTGGATTGAGGGTTTTAGACATGGACACTGGAGAAGTTAGAATGTCAACTAAAAAAGACGTAGCTGACAGTGCAAGGCTGGCTGACGCTCTAGACAATCTACATATATATTCCATTATGGTTGACGCTTTAGATTGCCCAGATGAAATTATGAATCTGGAAGAAGTTGATGCTATGTTCAATAACACAGAAAAACACATTGACACAGGTACCTTAAGCAACGACATAGCCAGAGATGTAATTCGAATGGCGGCGGCAGTGGCGGGAGGCTCAGAAGAACTTAGAAAAAGACCAATAATAGACTTCATGCAAACTCCAGTTTCTCCACTTATACATGATAGGGGAAACACTGAATCCATCTTGGAATGTGCCAAGCATGAAGTTCCTCTAATAATTTTGAACATGGCTCAGGCTGGAGGCACCTCACCAGTTACGGTTGCAGGCACCGTTTTGATAAGTAACGCGGAGGTGCTTAGCGGCATGTTAATTGCCATGTTGTCGAACCCCAATGTGCCTCTAATCTATGGCACTACATCCATTGTTTTGAACATGAGCATTTCTCCTCAACCTGTTTTCGGTCTTATAGAATCAGGACTAATCAGCTCAGCCAATGCTCAACTGGCTAAATACTACGGCTTTCCATGCGTGATCGGAGCAGGTTTCGGTGAGACTACAGGACATAGCGGTGAACGCACGTGGAGACTAGGGATTATTCACGCTATGTTGCTTGCCCTCGCAAAAGTAGATGTCCTTTATGGACCAGGATTGATAGAGGAGGCAAAAACTCTGTCCTATGAGGAGATGGTCATCGGAAACGAAGTTGCAGGCATGATCCTACGAGGTGTGGAAGGTGTAGAGGTTACTGACGAAACATTGGCTAAAGACCTTATTCACAAAGTTGGACCTGGCGGAAACTTTCTGTCCGAAAAACATACGCTTGAGCATTTGAGAAAAGATTTTTTCCTTCCAGAAATGTTTGATAGAAAAAAGACGAAGAATCTCATGGAAGGAGCAAGGGAGAAAGCTAAAGAAATACTTGCAACTCATCAGCCGGAGCCCTTAGACAAAAGTGTGAAGGGACAGCTGAGACAAATCATTAAAGAAGCTTGGCAGAGAGAGCAGAGGAAAAGGGCGAACTAAAAATTTGATGCAAAACTCGTCATCACACTGGAAATCTAGCACAGCATTCAGTTAAGGTTAATTAGAGAAGAGAACAGAGCTTAACGTGAATTACTGGTAGTTGGAGCGTCCAGTGATGGCACAAAACGAAACGAAAACTGACCTCAGAGTTCTTTTGGTTGCGTCTCTCATCGTCTTCGTTCTCTTTCTTGTTTCCTCATATTTTTTGACGATGTTTTTGGGACCAGCTCTGTTTTTCTTCACCCCTGAAGGAGCAACCTTCAGTAAACTTTCCCTCCCTCCAACAGAACTCCCAATGTTACTATTCATGACCGTTGGCTTTTATATTCCCGTGCCAGCCAGCTACGGGCTAGCCTTCTTGTTTCTTTTAGGCGTGTACATCGTCTGCTTTGCTGGCGCTTGGATATCCAGAGAAAACTTTCACCACGTGGTCAGAAAGGGTTTTTCTCGTCCCTTCACTAAACTCTTTAACAACAACCTGTTCGCTATGCCCATCATAGCGAGTATGCTGTTCACCGCCGTTATTGCAATAACCCTCTTTCAAGAGTCACAGGGTATTCCAACAGGCCCCCTTCCTTCAGACGAAGAACCCTTTCACCTCTTTTTTCAACTAACTTATTCTCCAGTGTGGGAAGAAATTAGTTTTCGCATAAGCACAATTGGAGTATTCCTTGTTGCCTATCTATTTGTGATAGGAGGAAAGAAGTTGGCAAAGTTGTCAGCTGGACGGGCTTTGAAGGTTGCGCTTTTGATTCTGTTGTACCCGGATAAGGCGAAGAAGTTGCTTGGCATGAAAACAGTAAGCGAATTCGGCATAAAAGGAATCAGCTTAGGTGAATGGGGCATGATCGTGATTACGTCATTGGTTTTCGGGTGGCTTCACGTGGGACGTCCTTGGGGACTTGGGAAATTCACGACAGCGACTTTACAAGGTCTAGCCCTTGGCTTGGTGTATCTGTTCTATGGCATTCAAGCGCCGATACTCCTACATTGGTTCTTTAACTACTATTGGGGAAGCTTCATTCTCGCCTTAGAGTTATATCCTAATTCATTATACCTCATTTTCGTAATTTTCTTCATTGAAATCGCGACTTTAGTTGTAGGTGTGCTTGGATGGTCAATGTTTGCAGGCTTACTTGGTGTTAAGCTATATAGAAGATGGAAAAAACCTGTTCCCTACTTGCCTCCTTCCACGCAACCGCCACCCTCTCCAACAAACAGATTTTGCCGTGGATGTGGTCGACTGTTGTCAGAAGACATACAGTTCTGCCCATACTGCGGAAAAGCTTTCGAAGAAGAAGCTTAACTCATGTCTTTCAAAATTTCTTTAGAAAGCGTTTTTATTTCCACAACTTTCTGCTCTCTCTTCTTCATGTCCCGTAGAACCACCTTTCCTTCCTTAAGTTCCTCAGGACCCACAAGAACCGCGTGAGTTGCGCCTCTCCGGTCAGCGTCGGACAAAGCTTTAGAAACCGTGCGCCCCATTAACTCTACCTCAACTGGTATCTTTGCTTTCCTCAATTCTGAAGAAAGTTCAACGGCTTTTGTTCTCAGTTTTTCATCAAATGTGATAATCATAACCTTGCTTTCATCTGAAATTTTCAGAGAGATTTTCTGCTTATCCATGGCAAGTACGACGCGGTCTATGCCTGGGGCAACTCCCACTGCTGGAGTTGGTTCTCCGCCAAATAATTCGATTAGTTTGTCGTAGCGTCCGCCGCCTCCAAGCGCTATATCTATCTCGGGAACAAAGAGTTCAAAGATTATCCCAGTGTAGTATTCGAGTCCTCGTGCAAACCCAGCCTCCACTAAAGTTTCAAATTTGACGTTGCTCTTTTCTGTTAACTCAAGGATTTTCCGCAAGTTTTCCACAGCGGCAACGGCGTCATCATAATCTGCAACAACGCGTTTAGCCCTCTTAAGAACTTTAGAAGCATCCTTTCCTTTTGTCTCAAGAATTTTTTTCAAAACTGCTATGCCGTTTTGCGAAACGTTGGACTCTCTTGCAAGTGTTAACGCTTCGTCCCACCTTTTTTTATCCAGCAACTGCATGATTAGATTCTGCTGTCCTTCTGCTACGCCTTCCTGACTTAGTATTCCACGGAGAATTCCCATGTGGCCAATTTTGAACCAGTAGTGGCGGAGACCCAGCCTTCTTGTCAAGTCATTGGTAAGCGTGAGGATTTCCATGTCGGCTTCTGGTTCGCTGGAGCCTATGAGCTCGTAGTTGGCTTGCCAAAATTCTCGGAAACGTCCGTACTGTGGCTCATCATAGCGATAAAGGCTTCCGGTGCAAAACAGTTTCATCGGTTTAGGTGCATTTCTCATTTTTGTAGCTATCAGTCTGGCTATAGAAGCGGTGAATTCAGGTCGCAATGCCACTCTTCGACCACCCATGTCTGTGAAAGCATACATGCGTTCCCGAATTTCTTCACCGGATTTGGCTGCTAAGAGGTCATAGTGTTCCACAACGGGCGTGATTACTTCTTCATAGCCATAGAGGTGAGTAAGTTCTCTTGCAATCTTTTCTACATATCTTATCTTTTCGGCGTCTTTGGGTAAAAAATCTCTCATTCCTCGGACTGTTTTGAACTGTGACATTTTTTCATCCACCTATTGTTCCCGCAATAAATGCTAGCAAACCTGTCACCATAGAGATGAGTATCATTCGTTTAACTGTTCTTGCATTTTCACGTGAATAGTTGCTTAGAAGGAGAATAGATGATGCAATAAATCCTATGTCAGCTAAGATGACGAGGGGAAGATACCAAACTGAAACCTCGTCTAAAATCCATGGGAAGATGCTGAGAACAACTGCGATAATGTGAAAGAAAGCAGCGGTCACGGCAGCAGTTCTAGACCCGTACAAGACAGCCACAGTTTTTACACTCTGAAGTTTGTCTCCCTCAACATCCACAATTCCTTTCGTAACTTCCCTCCCAACCGTTGAAAAAAACGCCATGGCAGCGAAGAGAACAAGAATTAACGACAGCCCGCTTTCAACTGCAAACCCGCCGTAAATGAAGGGAAGTGCTATGCAAATGCTGACAATGAGGTTTCCAAACACGCCGGTGCTTTTGCCTATCATAGCGTAATACATGGATAAAAGCCAGGCTACAATGGCAATTGCTAGACATTGGATGTTAGTTAAGAAGGCGGTGAGAAAACCTGTTGCGCTTAAAATAAACACGTAGCCTAACGCCTCTTTCGGCTGAATCACGCCATTTGGTATGGGACGGCTAGGCTCATTCACTGCATCGATGTTTCTGTCGTAATAGTCGTTGACTGCGTTCGCTGCGGCTAGAAAGGTGAAACCCGTAATGAATCCGAGAAGAGCCGTTTTTCCATCTAGAAGAAAAGTTTCAGCCGCGACAATCATTCCCACCAGTACCGCCACTCCCAAAACTGCGCAGTTAATTGGGCGAATAAGCTGTATGACACTAGTAATCTTTTCCATGTTTTTCACTTTAAAGTCAGCTGTGAAAGGGAGTAGTACACGACTTCTCCTCTTCTGTTTATAACAGCAAGCACCAGCTTCTTCTTTAGACTTTGAGCATACTTTAAAGTTCGCGCCAACTCTTCCACTAAAACCGGCTTACCTTCCTGAATCCCAAATATGAGGTATCTAGCAGTTTCTTTTCCATACTCTCCTCGTTCATACACGCGAAAGTCTATTCCTAAACCGAATCCTTCTCTAGCTACGTAGCCTCGACTTCTTAAATCCCGATAAATCAAATATTTGACCCAAGCATCTTCATCAACCAATTGAAAACACCTAAGAAGGTCTTGAAAACTAACTTCTTTCCCAGTTTTTCCATCATCAACTTGAAGAATATTTTTGCTAACTAAGAATAAAGCCTCATAAAAAGTGAGTAATAGCTTCTTGTTTTCAGAAACTCCGTAGCCTCTCAGGGAAAGTCCTTCAATATCTTCTGGAGAAGAAACCAGAACGCCTTTCTCTCCAAGCGAGGCTTTTATCTTCACTTCAATCTCATGCAATGTCTCAGCCTCCCGTTCTGGTTGCTTCAAAGCTGCAATCTCCATCCCGTTTACTAACGCTGTTGTACGCACGTTTAAGATTTAAATCCTCTTTTACCAGTAGAAAGCTCTCTAAGCTTTGTTGGAGACAAAACACCAGTTTCACAGATGATGGCGCTTACATATTTCATTGGAGTAACGTCGAACGCTGGGTTTAGCACATTTACTTCTTCTGGAGCAGTTCTTTTGGAACTAAAATGCGTGACTTCCTCAGGACTTCTCTCCTCAATGATTGCATCCTTGGAAGTTCGTGTCAAATCAAAAGTAGACAGAGGAGCCGCGACATAAAATGGAATGCCATGTTCATGAGCTAACACAGCAACAGAATACGTGCCAATCTTATTTATCACAGCATCCCGAACTATCCTATCAGCTCCCACCACAACCTTGTTCACTAGTTGTTTAGACATAACGTATCCAACCATGCCATCTGTAACTAGCGTGGCTGGAATGCCGTCGCGTTTCAACTCATACATTGTAAGTCTGGCACCCTGCAGTTTAGGCCTAGTTTCTGTGGCAACCACGCTGATTTGTTTACCCTGCTCCCAAGCAGCGCGTATAACCCCGAGAGCAGTGCCGTAATCAACTGTGGCTAGGCTTCCCGCGTTGCAGTGGGTAAGCACAGTGTCTCCATCGTCAATAAGCTCTGCGCCGTTTCCACCAATATCGCGATTAACCTGCACGTCTTCGTCCGCCATTTTTTGAGCCTCATCAACCACAGCCTTAACTACAACTTTTGCACTTCCTGATGTTTTCTGCGATTTTTCCACAACTCGATTAACCGCCCAGAATAGGTTGGCAGCCGTAGGTCTTGTTTTCCTCAACATCTCAGCGGATTGCTCAATTTCCTTCATTAAATCCTCTCTTTTTTCAGCCTTTGAATAATGGGCAGTGAGAGCCAAGCCGTAGGCAGCTGCCACGCCTATGAGCGGAGCTCCCCGTATTTTCATATCTTTTATAGCGGCTGCCATTTGGCGGCACTCTTTCATCTTTAGAAAAGACGTTTCGTTGGGTAGTTTTGTCTGATCTATCGTCATGACTATACCATTTTTCCACTCTATGGTTCTCATACACGGCACCGTCGACCTTCTCTATTACGCATCACTCATTTTTACTTTTGTTGTAAACGCGGAGAACGTTCGTTTTTTATAACTCATTTAAGTATATCAGACAGGAGGTTCTCTATGAAAGATGTGGCTCTGTTAATTGAGAAACATGGACAAAGATACTCGAAAATTTTAGGAATAAACCTGAAAGAAGGAGACGAAAAAGAGATTTTCAAATGGTTTCTGGCCTCAGTTTTGTTCGGCGCTCCCATAAACGAGACTTCCGTCATAAATACGTACAAGTGCTTTGAGAAACATAAAGTGTTGACGCCGGAAAACATCGTAGAAACTGGGTGGCAAGGTCTAGTTGATATACTCGACGAGGGCGGTTACGCTCGATACGATTTCAAAACCGGTACCAAACTCCTAGAAGTTATGGGTAACTTGATTGCGAATTATGAAGGCAACTTAAATTTACTTCACGATCAAGCTTCGAGTTCTTCTGATTTAGAAAAACGTTTGAAAGAATTAGGAAAAGGCATAGGAGACGTGACTGTGAGCATTTTTCTGCGAGAGTTAAGAGAACTTTGGCAAAAAGCTGACGCCAAACCCACTCCGCTGGTTATTCTGGCAGCGAAAAATTTAGGGATAATAAAAGAGGAAAACCCTGAAAAAGCGCTGGAAGAGTTGAAGACTTTTTGGAGAAAAAACAAAGTGGCTAGAAAAACCTTTGTGAACTTTGAAACCGCTTTGCTAAGACTTGGTAGAGACTTCCGCAGAAAGAGAAGATATAAAAATGATTTGCTGTGCCCGTTTGCTAAGTCGACTTGATTCTCGTCACAATCTCGACTGGACATCCCCTAGGCAGCGTTAGCTTATCGTTCCACTCATCTCCAACAGCAATAAGAGAGTATACTCCAGAAATTTCTGCTCTTGCCTTGCGAACGAGGTTAACAAGGGCGGCTTGCGTTTCTCCACTCTTTATCATGTCGTCCACAATGAGCACACTGTCCCTCCTTTTCAAAGCTTCCTTCGGCAAATACAACGTTCTAGTTACACCAGAACCCCTAAGCACATATGTTTCTTCGTAAAACGCTGGAACCCCTACCTCCTTGTTCCATTTCGCTATGACTAAGTTGACGCCTAAAGAGTCCGCGACCATAGTTGCCAGCGGTACACCGTCAACCGCAGCGGTTAAGATTTTTGTCACTCGTCTTCCAGCGAAGGTTGCGAGGGCATGATGTGCGGCTTGTCTAAGGATGTTGAAATCACCTATTATCCACGTGTTGTTGAAATATCCTTCGTTGTTAAATTGTATCCTCTTGCGAAGCTCAGTTGATAAACCAACGAGTTTCTTTAGAGTGCCCCACAACTGTCGAGCTCTCTCGGCGTTTGGCAAAACGTGCCCCTTAGCGTATCGGCTTAGAACCGTCACGGGTAAGTTAGTTTTGGCAGATAACTCCCGATAGGTGTATCGTTTCTTTGCGGTCCGAAGCAGTTCAATCGTCATCAATCGAAGCTTCAGATCCTCGGCGTGGGTGCTCATTCCTTCCATCTCTTTTATACAATAATATGGCAAACTCAAATGGTAGTTACCTTATTTTTGTCTTGAGGCATTTATAATTTGCGTATACATTTGTAAAGCTTCAAAATGCTTAACTTCTCATCGACCTCGAAAACTGGCGGGCCCGCGGGGAATTGAACCCCGGATCTTCGGCTTTCCCCTCTTTTTCTCCACAATAGAAGGCCGACGCCTTATCCAGACTAGGCCACGGGCCCCTTTCTAAACCAAGAATAGTCTTGGAATCGCCTAGATATAATTTCCCTTATTCTATGTATATGGCGGGGCGATATGGCCTAGCCAACGCGCTCTTTTTCTTTGGGTCGTGGCATTGGGGGTCTTCTTCACTGTAAACGTGAACTTCAGCGTTAAGTTCTTTTTCAAAAAAGCTTTTAGTCTCTTTTAGTGTTTGATATTCATTCAAACCCTTAACTTGCAGTTGCCTACTTTTTTTGTCGTCAGGCATCTGATTAATTTCATCAATGATTTGACGGGTGAATCTTGCAACTTTTTCCGCCATCTTCTTCAAGTCGGGATTCGTCATCAATTCTTTCATATGATCACTCAAAACTATTCTTTCAGAAACGGATTTTTCCAAGGATTTCAGGTAGACTTTCCATTTCCATGGCGCTGCGACATAATAGTTGATTCTTTTCGGCGTGATTTTCGTTGCTTTAATAATGTTTAATGTGTCGTCCAGCACGCTTCTGACAAGAGTTTCGCCTTCCTCCGCCGCAATGTCAAATCTAGCTTCTTCACATTTGGGCCACTCAACCAGAGAAACGAAGCCTTTCTTCCCCATTTTTCCCCATATTTCTTCACAGATGTGAGGAATAATCGGGGCGAGCATCCTAACTTGAGCATCCAAAATATCGTTGAACACTTCTGTGATTGCACTTTTTCTTTTTGGAACTTCTTTTTCTTCAGCGATTCGTCGTAAATACCACTGGAAATCTTGATCCAGCGCGTATAGGGCGCTGTGGATGGCTTTTCTAACCATTAGTTTATCCATTGATTCAGTTGCTGTCTTTATGTGTTCTTGTAGTCGGCTGAGCATCCATCGGTCTGTTAGTGTCAATTTACCGTCTTTGACGTTCGCTTGGGCTTGCACAGTTTCAATTGCAAATCGATAGAAGCGTTCAAGTCTATCGCCCACAGATTTCGCTAGGGTTGAGCTGAAGTCAGCGTCTTGTAGCAGTTCAGAGGTGGCTAGAACCGCGAATCTTAGCGGGTCTGCCCCGAACATTTTGATGGCTTCTCGAAGGGGAATGATGTTGCCCAGAGATTTGCTCATCTTTTGGCCTTCCATCAGCACGCTTCCGTTTACAACGATTTGACGAGGCCACAACGTTTCGGGAAAAATCGCTGTGTGAATGAAAATCATGAAGGTGAGGTGGTTTGAAACGAGGTCTCGACCTGAGTGGCGGCTGTCTAGTGGATAGAAATACGAGAATTCGTTGCGCATTTGTTCTAAAATTTTCTGGTTCAAACTCGCTTCTTTTGCCACCTCATTTGGTTGTCCAACGCCTAGGAAGATGTAATTGAAAACGGCGTCAGTCAATTGGTCTGGCTGAATGTTATGATTATGAAAGTGCTTCATGATGGTGTAGTAAGCCATGTATATGACGGAGTCGGAAAGCGACTCTATAATCCATTCTGGGTCCCAAGGCAGTTTTGTGCCAAGTCCAGCCTTTCTAGCGCAAGCTTTCTCATGAAGCCAATCGATAACATAGTTGAATTCTGGACGTAACTCCTCTGGCAAGATTTCCATGTTGCTGAGGCACTTGTGCGCCATGGCTTTCCATTCAGGTTCTCCGTAATTGATGAACCATTGGTCTTGAAAAATTTTGACGACACATTCGGTTCCGCATCGGCATATAACGGGTTTGTTGATGAGTTCATACATGGTTTCAGCTTTACCTGTTTTAATTAAATTTTCTTTGACTCTTTCTTTTGCTTCAGCCACGGGAAGTCCTACATATTCTCCAGTGTTTTCTTTCATTCTTCCATTGTGGAATTCATGTCTATAGACTTCTCTTGTCGCCTTTTCGAGACTGGGGTCCAGTTGATTTTGTATATTCATGTCTTTGACTACATCAGCTGCTGGATACGGAGAATATTTAGGAACAGCGATAATGGAGATTGGTTTAAGCTTGTCTATGGCTTCCTGCGTAATTCCGTACTTTTCAAGTTTGGAAGCTTCTTTCTTCACTCTTTCTAATGCCATGTAATCGTAAGGAGCGTGTGCAGGAACAGACATGACCACTCCAGTTGCGTTCTTTGGGTCAACAAAGTCGGCGGGGAGAATGAGAATTTCTTCGTTGGATACTGGGCTTTTTATTTTTCCCCCGATGAGTTCTTTTCCTGAAAGACTCTCTACAACCTCAACTTTTCGATTTAGATACTGCAGTTTTTCAATGCTTTCCTTGCTGATTATCCATTGTTCATTGTCAACTCTTGCCTTTACATATTCAACTTCAGGGTTAAGCCACATGTTTGTTACGCCAAACACTGTTTCAGGTCTTAACGTTGCGGCTGGCAGAAAATATCCATTGTAGTCAAATTTTATTAGAGTAAACTCCTCGATTTCAGGCTCAACATCCCCCTTCGTATCATGTTGACCCACAGGGTTCCCGTCGCTTGGACACCACCCAACTGGATGGCTTCCCTGTGAAATGAAACGGGCTTCACGTAGCTTCTTGAATTGCCACTCAATGAATCGATTATATTGAGGATCGATTGTGGTGAACTCACGTCTCCAGTCGATGGAGTAGCCTATCCTTTTCATTCCTGCCTTTATTTCTTGATGGAAATACTGGGCAATCTTGAGGGGATCGACAAAATTTTTCAAGGCTTCTCTTGGTACCTTGTATATGTGCACAAATGTGTCGATAAGTTCTTTGTCTTTTTCTTTTAGACGTTTCGTCATGGCAAGGACAGGTGTCCCTGTGTAATGGAATGCCATTGGGAAGAGCACGTTGTATCCTCGCATGCGCATATAGCGGGCGTGAACGTCTGCTAACGTGTAGGTTCTTCCATGCCCAATGTGTTGAGGAGAGTTTGGATAAGGATATGCCACGGTGATGAAGTATTTTGGCTTTTTTGGATCTGGGTCAGCTTCAAAGATTCTTGCTTTTTCCCACGCTTTTTGCCATTTCTCTTCGATTTTCTCCCAGTCAACTGGCACTAGCGCTTCCTCCCAAGTTGGTTTCTCGCAGTTTCCTCAGCCTTCTTTAGCGCATCTGGCACTTTCTTTATCCGTGTTCCACCGCCCTGAGCAAATTCGGGTTTGCCACTGCCTCCACCACCGACTATAGATGCGGTCTCTCTGGCGATTTCGCTTGAGTCTATGCCACGTTTCACCGCATCTTTTCCAGCCATCACTACAATTCTTGCGGTTTTTTTGTCAGCTCCATAGAATACAGCAACTGTTTCTGGATTCTTTTTGACTAGTTCACTAGCTATTTTGATCATGAGGTCAATATCGACTGACTCAAACTCTTGCGTTGCAAACTTTACTCCATCGATCGATGTTATTTTTATGCCATGCCCAACAGTGGGTTCTTTGGGACTCGAGATTTTAGCTTCACGCTTAGCTATTTCCTCCAAGAGACGTTTCTTTTCACGTCGAGCATCCTTCCACTCCTTAACTAAACGTTCTGCGGTTTTTCCTAGTTTTTCAACAGGAGCATTAAGCGTTTCAGCGACTTTCCAAAGCAACCTCTCGTTTTCTTGCACAGCTTTTAACGCTGGAAGCCCAGCGCTGAACACTATTCGCTCAACCCCATCCTGAATCCTCTCGGTGCGAACAATTTTTATGAATCCTATTTCTCCAGTGTTTTCAAGATGAGTCCCACCGCAAGCCTCAACATCCCAGTCTCCAGTTTTTACAACACGTATTTCTCTTCCAGGCGCAACGCCTCCCTGATACAGTCTGAAGCCGTACTTTTTTTCAGCTTGTTCTCGGGGCATCCATGTGGTTTCCACAGGTATATTTCGTATCACTGCTTGGTTTGCCAGTCTTTCAATTTCGTGTATTTCCTTTTTTATTAGTCGTTTGAAATGGGATATGTCTATTCGAGATCTCTCAGCGCCTTTTTGTGAGCCTGCTTGCCAAACGTGTTCTCCTAGCACTCGCCTAGCCGCACCCATGATAACGTGGGTAGAAGTGTGGTGTTTCATATAACTGCTTCTTGGTTTCCAATTGATGGTTCCTTTGATTTTTTCTCCTTCTCGAGGAACAGAGCCTTTCACAACGTGAATGATGACTTTTCCAATTTTTTGAACGTCCACAACTTCTGATCGTTTTTTGTTAAACGTTAGATAACCGTGATCGGCTGGTTGTCCTCCTCCTTCAGGATAGAAGGCGGTTTCTTCCAATATTACGTGTTGACTATTCAAGACTCTGAGAACTCGTGCTTCGAACTCGGAGAGATAAGGATTTTCATAGTAAAGCATCCTGGTTTCTGGGAGGTCTGAAACCCTAGATTCCAGTTCCTTCATTTTCTCTTCTTCTCGTGTCGGAGGCGCTTGAACATGTTTTTCAGCAACCATAGTGTAGAAGTTTTCAGGAATACTTACCCTAACTCCTTCAACTTCAGCTGTTTCCTTAACTACCTCTGGTGGAAGACCGTGAGAGTCATAGAGTTCAGTGAGAGTTTCCAATGGAACCTCAGAGATTTTTTTTGATTTTAGTCCTTGAGCGATTCTTTTGACAAGAGAATTGCCTCTCTTAAGAGTTTGCTCAAATTTATCTCGTTCCGCCGAAAGGATTTCCAATATCTCATTTTGCATGTCTTTTAGGCGCGGAAAATCTTCAGACCAAAACCCAATCTGCAGGTCAACAATGTCAAGCAATTTCTCTTCGATAGCAAGAACTCTGAGCAGTCGGTACGTTCGGCGAAGAAGAAGCCTAGCCAAATATCCTTCACGCACGTTTGAGGGAACAATTCCTTCAGAAAGCATAAAGGCAAGACATTTAGTGTGATCTACAACTGCAAAAGCGTTTTCGATTGGAAGCAATGTTTTTTCGAGTTCTTCCACGCTTATTCCAACCTTTTCAGCCATCTTTCTTCGATTCTCTTTTTGGCTGACGTTCTCTTTTAGGCTCATTATACCAGAAAGTTTCGCCACTTTCGCCAGCAGCTGGTTATCGGTTCTATTTACACCAGCCATGTCTAAGACTTTGTTCAAAACTGGACCGTAAACCGCGTGAAAACAACTTACGGACCCTTGTGACAGCCAAGTGAACCGTTCAATTCCGTATCCCGTGTCAACTGTTCGTATAGGCAACTCTATGAACTCACCGTTGACCACTTTAAACTTCATAAACACCAACGTAGCGAGTTCCAGTCCCCCAATGACCGTTTCAAGATCTGGCCCCGCATTTCCTCCACCCGACCACACGTCTTCTTTGTAAACGACTTCCTCAGATTTTATCCCCAACTCCTTTGTTACAAACTCATGATGATAGCGTACAGTCTGGTCTTTCCAGTAGACCGTTTTATCGGGATAGTTGAAGGCATGATGACCGCCCATCTCGAAAATAGTTAAGTGACGACCGAAAGTAAGTCCAGTGTTGTCTACGTCCACAAGGCGGATGCAAGGCTGACTTATGACGAGGGGATTAGCTGGCGGAGGACTTATACCATTCGTAACGTAGGGTTGAAAGTCAATTATGCTGGCGTGAGTAAGGTAGAGGTCGTCCCTCCATCTAGCCACAACTGGATAAGGTTTGATTCTTTCATGTCCTTGTTTCTCAAAGAATGAAAGGAAAATCTCCCGCATTTCACGTACGCCGTAGCGCTTGCGGGTGAGCGGGTTATTGATAAAAGTGTAGGGTGAAGGCTCTGTAGGAGCTAGCTCTCCGCATGTTTTCTGATCCGCATTCTGGGTCCAAAAGTGTTCTTTGCAAGCTATACATAACTTCCTAACGTACCCGTACTCGTCGAAGAAGGAAACGTGATATTCGTCTTTTGGAAAGCGTTCCAACCTTCATTCCCCTCAGAAGGGAGAATATTTACAGTTTAAAAGTAACTGAATAGTTTAAGAAACCTTCTCTCCCTACGAAGCCGCACACAAAAGGAAGGCTTGGTTATCCGAATAGAGCTCCAAGACCCTCCATTGCAGCCTCTTCTTTCTCTTTTTCTTTCTCCTCATCCTTCTCTTTCTTAGCTTCTGCTGGTTTCTCCTTTGAAGCTGGCGCTTGTCCTCCAGCAGCTGGCGCTGCAACCGCGGCAGGCATCAGTGCTGGCGAGGATTTAATCGCTTCATCTATATCAACATCGGCGAGAGAAGCCACTAGGGCTTTCACTCTGATGGGATCGGGTTTGATGTCAGCGGCACTTAACACTTTAGTTAAGGTTTCTTCGTTGATGGGTTTTCCAGCTTTGTGAAGGAGTATCGCAGCGTGCAC
>CAYFTS010000153.1:0-16772 GCA_964346135.1 uncultured Candidatus Bathyarchaeia archaeon
GCTAGAACATAAGCCCATCCGAAATTTAGCCAGTAATCTAGGTCTTCACTTATGCCTTTGATCCATGATTGAGCGCCCTCAATGGTAATCTCTGCGACGGTGATGGTTTCCGGTTTAAACCGGAATCCCCATTTGTTCTCGTATGCTTCTACAATACCGCCTATCCACATCACAGTTTTGTTCTGATGTAACTCAACCAATTGATCCCAAACTTCATTGCTTACGGGTTCCACAGCTACATGGTCGCCTTTTGAATCCCGAATTACCGCCCATCTATCAGTTTCATGGACGATTTCCTTCAAGTAGTCTATATGGTTCATGTAATTCCATAACAAAAAAACTAGCTACAGCCAACACAGCTATTAAAGAAACAACAGCTAATGTGCGCTTGTTTCTCATTTCAATTCATCTCTACCTTTTGCAAACCATTATCATTCTGATAATGCTATCCTTTAGAACAACACGTTCTAAAATTAAAACAATGCCCACGCAAATACATAAAAAAGAGGGAAAAATAGACACGGATAGATGAAGGGCCAGCCTGTAAGTAACTTCAGCTCCCTATGGGGCGAAGAGGATCTGTCCTGAATAGGTGCCACCAACGCCTCCTACACCCTCCACAGTTCCCTGTCCACGCAAGTTCGCCAGGTCGCCTGTTCCGCTAAGAATAACCCAGTTACCTTCCATCTCACCTGTTACTGCATTACCAGTAGCTGCGAAACGCATAACCAGAGTACATGATAGTCCATCTACCGAACCGCTGAACACGCCTATCACCCAAGTGTTCGTCTTACCATTTGGATGTATCACAACCTTTACGTTGGACTCCATTGTTCCTTCGAAGGTTCCGGTTACTGTTGTTGTGCCCGTCTGGCTAATGATCGTGTTGCCACCAGCCATCCGCACATCAGGAGCTGACGCACCCGTGTCAGTCCAGGTTCCACTTGCTGGCATTGGGGCCGTTACAGTTACTGGAGCTATCATTAACGCCAACAACAAAAAAGCAGAGATCGTCATCAACCAACCTTTCACGCCATCACCTCCCAAAGAAAGCTTTTAGTTTTTTTTATCATAACAATGAAAATAAAAGCCTTATGAAACAAATTTCGATGGTCGAAGAAAGTGTCAAAAAAAGAGGGGAAGTTTAGCACGTGCAACCTCAAGCTTCAAGAGTTCACGCGCTAACGAAGCTTTCCAACTATTTTGGTCATCTTGGCCTCTGTGAAGGCTTTCAGGGTGACAGTTCGAATGTTACCCAAACTTCCGACACCCAGACCGACCGTAGCCATCGTGTCATCGTCAGGGCCTTCCACAATTGCAACGGCGTCGTAAGGACCCATCGTCAAGTACCAGTCCACAAATTTTCCACCTACTTTTTCGATGGTTTCACGAGCTGCTTGGACCCTGTTCGGCAAATCCTTTATGGCTTTCATTCCCTGCTCTGTGAAATTTATTAGAATAACATATCTTGGCATTTCAAGTTACACCTGGAAAAGAATACACGGACTTTGCAAATAAGATTTTTCCAACTAAATGCGCGCGCAGATGAAGACTAGGTTTCGAAATGATCCTCCAGTAACCTTCGTAGTCCTCTCCGAGTTATCTCTGAAAGTGTTGATAGTCCAACATTTAATCTATGAGACAGCTCTAGCATAGTAATCTTTCTTGGGTATTCAAAAAAGCCCATTTTGAGGGCGAGCCATAGCACTCTTTCCTGTTTCTCGGTCAAGATTTTACCTTTTGGCTTGAACCTCTCGACTTTTAAGATCTTGGGCTTCAAGCCGCCAGTCTCTAATGTTGACACTATGCCCCTAAAAGTATCAAAATCGGGTGCCACGAAATCGTACACTATTTTATATCCCTCTAAGTGTCTCCCCGATATCAGAAACGACCTAGATGACAATATCGCTTTACAGACAGCACAACCATCACTATCAAACCAAGCGGATGTTCTCCCGTCAAATTTGCCCCCACCACGGATTTCAGTAAACGTATCCTCCGGTATTTCAGCGATTTCCGCTGAAGGCAGCCTGACTAAATGCCTTGTTAGCCCTCCAGGTAAGCCTCTAACGTCCCTAAGCATATACTGCTGAAACCCTAAGTCTCTAAGCATTTGCAGTCCTTTACATTGCTTATTCACTATTTCAAAGGCTACGTGATAAGGTTCATCGAGCGACCGTTCCATTTGAATTACCCAAAGCTCTTCGGAAAACGCTTAATCATAATGCTTGTCAACTATATCAGTGTAGTGCAAGATTTTGTGCGTATAACGAATTCCCGCACGGGTGATACCTTAACTCCCTTTTGGGATTCAGCTGGGAACCCGTTCTGAGTATTCTTCATATTCATCTGGGAAGATTTTTCTTAGGTTCCTCTCCTCTCGGGGCGCGTCTAGCAGGATTTCAAACAACGTGTAACTTGCAAACTGAAGGAGCAGAAGCCCTGTTCCAATAGTCATCGCTACTCCAAGATTGATGAGAAGCCCCGCAAGATAGATTGGATGTTTGACATAAGACCAAGGCCTCCAAGTAACTAGACTGGACCGTTTGGGAAGAGCAAAGGCAACCTTGAAACATCAAGACGCAAGAGAGAGTCCCAGAACAACGAATATCATACCTGACAAGTTCAAGGGATATGGCAAGAACACAGGTGACTGAAACCATATATCTAACCCGACAAAAATTCCTACTACGAGCAATGGGAAGCCGATTGAACCGAGTAACACATCAGTGAAAGGCAAGATCGGTCTTTTACGCTTAGATGACAACGCTATTCGCCCCATACAAACTAACAAAAATCATAGCGTGATTCGTCAAATAAAAAAGAGGGAAGATTATGCTCCACGCCATGTTCCGCATCAACTTTCTTAGCGTGTCTACCTTTCCTCGAGAATTCCTTTAGCCTTCTCCATAGCTGCCTTTACGGAGGTTTGAATCTCCTTCCCCGCCTTCAACCTGTCTATGATCTTGCCCAATATGGAGTAAGGCAGCTGATATTCGGTGGTCAAGTTTACTTTCGTGCTTTTGCCAGTGGGCTCGAAGACGAAGGTCTGCCGCCATTTCTTCATGTCACCCTTGGTTTGTCGTTCTACGAACCGACGGTTCTTCTCAAACTCGCTGTATTCGGCTACAGAGGAGATCTTCTGGCCGGCTAGGAGACCCGTGAAGCGGAATCTAGTGCCGACGCCTAGCGGTTCCTTGGAGAGCATCTCGATCCTGACCTCGTCTTCCTCTGGAAAGACTTTCTCGTTGCTTTTTGGGTCTGAGATGAATGCGAAGACCTTTTCTAAAGGAGCCTTTATCTCAGCGTCTATTACGAACTTGCCCATCTATAATCGCCTCCCTAAGAGTCCTATGCTTGGTTATATACTTGGCAAAAACTTTAGGTTAAGCGTTTCCCGAAGATGTTCGGGTACTACATCAATACAAGTATGCATGCATGCTTCCTTTGGGGTTGTGAAGCCAGAGTCAGTATTGGATATCACCCCCTTGAGGTCCAGACTCCCCCCGAATTTTCCCCGCAAATTCCCTTCTTTATCAGTTCCAGATTTTGATTGCTAATATTCTGTATATGGCTTAAATTCCCATGCCTCTTTGTTTGCGTAGATTTGTTTGAGTATGTTGGAGGCCTTTTTCTTGTCTAGTGATAGCAATAGTTTGCCGATGTGTTTGCAGAAGCGTTTGCTTAACATTACTCTGTTCCAGTCTGCGCAGTCGTGCAAGACCACGCGGTTTTCGAGATCTATGACTATGTGGTATTTTTTTATCAACGCTTTTATCTTGTTATCAGTCTCTTCTTGAATCGCCAGTTCTTTGTCTTTGATGCGTTGGGCTCTCTTTAGTCGCGGTTTGTCTATGAAATCGCCGAGCAGGTCTTTGAAGGTTGTTTCTTTCGGTTGGATGAATGCCCCTAGAGTGGGCTTTTTTATTTTGGTAGCCATTTTGAAGTAGTTCTCTACTGTAGTTTTGGCTCCAACTTGCTTTGGCGTGAGGACTCCTAACATCTCAAGAACTTGCAGGCAGTTTTCCACGGCGTACCCGTGAAAGTGATTGTTAAAATAGCCAAATATTTTGTCTACTTTCTTTGAAGCTTGTCGCACTTTTGGTACCCAAGGTTTCAGTTCCTTGGCACTGTAGCGATAGTTGAACCAAGGTCGCGTTCCGCGCCCGTGCCATCTGAAATAAGCGAAGTCGGACGTAACCTGGACTTCTGGAGGTAATAACGGTTCGTCAACAATAGTATATGCGACCCTGTATTTCTTCAATAATTTCCAAGTCTCATTTCTCATCCATGACAGATGGCGAAATTCAACGGCGAACTTGAATTCGCCGGGAAGAATGCGAAAGAATTTTTCGAGATGATCAGGGTCAAATTTGTATTTTGGTGGAAGTTGTATGAGGAGACACCCGAGTTTGCCGTTTAGCAAGACAGGTCTAATTAAGTCGCAGAAACGGTCTAGATCCTCTTTAACACCCGCGTCTAGATTGAGCATTTTTTCGTGAGTTACCAGTTTCGGAAGTTTGGCACAAAACACGTGATCCTCTGGAGAATACCTTACCCAACCCATAACGGTTCCTTTGGAAGGATAGGCGTAGAATGTGGAGTTTATCTCGGCAGTTTTGAAAACTCTTGAGTGTGCCCTCAACATGCTCTTTTCTCCCTTCTTGTAGAAGGGTCCGACCCATTCCTTGTAGCTCCAACCCGACGTTCCGAGAAGAATGTTGCTCAAAGGATTCACCATGGCTTAAATGACTCCAGTGCTTGAACTACCTCGTTGATGCTATTATACGTTTTTTCAGGAAGCTTCTCGAGCATGTATGACGCACGGTCTCTTTTGTCTTTTGTTAGGTCGATAAGTTTCCATCCCTGATGTTGGATCAGCTCTGTTTTGCTACTCGGAAATTTCGCGTCTTCCTGGAGAATCTCCTTGAGTGAGTTTGCACCAATGGACCTTGTGACCGTAGGGAATTTTCCTGTTTTCCTGTAGGTTTTGAAGCGAGTGGCATCCTTGTACATTCTCACGAAATGGAAAGTCATGACTACTTTTTTGTGGTCACCTGTGGACGCTTTCTTATCGATCTTCTTAAGCTCTTCGTCTGTTGGCTGGTAAATGTTGTGAGTACCTTTTCCAAAGAGTCTCGAATATAGAATGTCGGATTTGTAGATTGGTTCCTCCTCTTTGGAGAGGTCAATGCAATGAACCATGTTGTAATCTTGAATTAGTCTGGCAAGATATGAATTGAGGGGTTGTCTGCCACCTCTAACTTCTAGGGCAACTCTAGTTCCTTTCAAGTCTGCTGCTGAAAAGAAGTTGCGGATGAGGTTAACGTTGGTCTTGGTTGGTTCGAAAGTTGGTGGAGTTTGTAAATGTAGAACGTGTGCTTTTAAGGTGTTGCAGATGGCAATCATCTTGTCAAGAACTTCAAATGCTTCTGGAACTGGTTGGAACTGGTATTTGTGAGTGAGTGCTTTGTTGCATCTTACTGCGAATTCGAAGTTTGGTGGCACAAGTCTACGCCAAGATTCAACTAGTTCGAGGTTTGGTATTTCGTAGAAGGTTGAGTTTACTTCCACGAAGTCGAATGCTTTTGAATAGGCTACTAGAGGGTGTAAGCCGGGCACCTGAAAGTATGTCCATCCTCCTGCACCGATGAGATATTGTGTCAAGTAATCGTCCTCATAGGTCTTTTGGGTTTGGAAACAGAATAGAGTATCGGTTTCACTTTCACTGGGGAGTCTCTAGAACTATTGAGTATGTTTCGGGCAAATCCTTATGAATTGTGGATTCGCCTTTTCTTATCCCTCATGGGTCGTGATCATATTGTCCAAAGAAGCTAATAGAGTGTTGTCTTTCGGTATTCCAACAATAGATGAAGCTTTTTCAGGCTTTCAAAGAGGCGAATTTGCAGTTTTAGTTGGACGCCCTCTTTGCACGATGCTGTCATTTCTTTTGAGTGTTCGGTGTCAGTTGCCCTTCAAAAATGGTGGGCTGAACTCTCGGGTTCTCTATATTGATGGTGGGAACACTTTTGATCCATATGTTGTTTCTGCTATAGCTCAAGAATATTGTTTGGAGCCAAAATCTGTGCTTGAGAAGATTTTGATTTCGAGGGCTTTCACAGCACATCAGTTAACAGCGTTGGTTTTTGAGAAGTTGGAGGAGACTTTGAAAAAATACAGATCCAAACTTGTCGTTATTTCGGATATAACTGGGCTTTTCCTTGATTGCGATGTATCCAAAATAGAGGGCAGAGGTATCTTTGTCAAAATGATTCAGTCTCTTTCGGAAGTTGCTCCCAAGAGGCGAGTTGTGGTTGTCGCTTCATATTTTCCTCGGCCTTTTTCTGTCAGAAGTCTCTTTCTTGAGTCAGTTTTGCTCGAACGAGCGAGTACTGTGATAAGGTTCAAAAAGTCTAGAGGTGGTTTGAAGTTCGTTTTGGAGGACTACTCAAGTCTCAAGCCATCTATCATCGATTTTCCTTCTAGTCCAGTCACAATGGACATGTTTATGGAGGAGTAGCGAATGGGAAAAACGGTTCCTTCATATCGTCAAGCGTTGGAGAGCGAAATTGAGAGATGGAAGGGGTTCAGAAAGGCGCTGAGAGGCAAGGATGCGAAGGCTTTTGATCGCATGATGAATGCTTGCAGGTTGTTTGCGTCTGCTGGTAGCATGGCTACGAGACCAGTTTTGCTTGAGGCAATGTTCATGTCAATTCTGCTTCACCAAGAGAAAGCCATAACGGAGATCAGGGAGAAACTTGACAGGCTGGAAAAACAACTTAACCAGTCTTAAACCACTTCGAGGCTGGTTGCTAGATGTCTACTCTTCAGATCTTGGTGAAATGACGGTCTGGATAATAACAGAGAACGGTGAAAGAGTAAGACTGACGGATAAGTTTCAACCTAAGATTTATGTTTCAGGCAAAATGGCGGATCTGCCCAAGTTGACTGACAGCCTTGCGATTAATGAGTCTGTGGTGGGCTGGCGATATGTCGAGAAGTATGCTGATTTTATGGAAGACAAGATGTCAAAGGTTTTGGAGATTACTATGACGGATTGTCGCAGGATACCTTACTTTGCTCGTGAACTGTTGAGGTTGGGAGGATATCAGAAGTTTAGGCTTCATAACGTAGATGTTCCCAGCGCTCAGATGTATATTTATGATAGGGACTTTTTCCCGCTTGCGCATGTGGCAGTTACTGAGCAAGGTGATAGGCTTGCCTACTGGTTGTTGGATTCTGTAGAAAGCGTCGATTATGTAGTTCCTCCGCTTCGATTGATGAGAATGATTGTGGAAATAGCTACAGATAGCGCTGTTCCCAGCTTCAATGATTCGATTGGCTCGTTTGTTCTTGAATGCGATAGCGAAGAAATAGTCATTGATGAGGGCGATGAAAGTGAAAAGATTCTTAAAATGGTTGAAGCGATTGAAGAGAAAGATCCGGACATTCTCTTTACCCGTGGTGGAGATTCGTTTCTTTTTCCCTATCTTGCTCGCAGAGCGCTTGTGAATGGCGTTCTCAGCAAGCTTGTTTTGGGTAGAGACGCTGTTTCTCTTAAGGTCGAGAAGAAGCGTGGAAGGTCTTTCTTCTCGTATGGAAGGGTGTATTTTAAAGCTCCTATGCGTAGACTTTATGGAAGAATTCACGTCGATGAGAGGAACACGTTCATTTATTCTGCTTGTGGGTTAGATGGATTAATTGAAGCATCGAGGACTTGTAGGGTTCCATTGCATAGGGCTGCAAGAGCTTCGATCGGAACCATAATGTCGTCTTCACAACTTTATCAGGCTACAAAGGATGATATTCTTATTCCTTGGAAGAAGAGGGAGCCCGAAGCGGTTAAGTCGGCGTGGGAGCTGATGGTAGCTGACAGAGGAGGTTTCATTTTTGAGCCGAAGCTGAGCATTCATGACTGGGTTGCTGAAGTTGATTTTTCGTCTATGTATCCAACTTTGATGGCAAAGCGAAACATTTCAGCAGAGACTGTGCTTTGCAAATGTTGTCCTGACTCGAAGCTGAGAGTTCCTGAGCTTGGATACAATATTTGTGAAAAACGGAAAGGAATAGTTCCACGAACTTTAAAGATGATTTTGAAGAAGCGGGCAGAATATAAACGTTTGAGAAATGAAGCTGAAGACTTAGAGTCACGGCAGGTCTACAATCGTAGACAGAAGGCTTTGAAGTGGATTTTGGTGACGTGTTTCGGTTATCTGGGGTACAAGAATGCTCGTTTTGGTAAGGTTGACGCTCACATTGCTGTTTGTGCTTTTGCTAGGGAGGCTTTGTTGAAGACTGTGCGTATGGCTGAGGAGAGGGGTTTTGAGACAGTTCATGGTATTGTTGATTCGCTGTGGCTTAAAAAGGAGGGAGCTTCTCCCCGAGAGTACGTTGAGTTATGCAAGGCTGTTTCTGAAGAGATTGGGGTGCAGCTGAACGTTGAAGGCAGATACCGTTGGATCGTATTTCTGCCGTCCAGAATGCACGCGGAGGTTCCTGTTCTCAACCGATATTATGGAGTGTTTGAATCTGGAAAAATTAAGGTGAGAGGTATTGAAGCGGTGAGACGAGATACTCCCCCATTCATTAAGAAGGCTCAGATGGACATGATAAGGGTTCTTGCGAAGGCTCCGAACTCTGAAGCGTTTATGGAGAAGATTTCAGAATCTGTGGAAATTCTGAGAGGCTACGTGGAGAAGTTGAAGAAGAGAGCTGTTGATGTGCGAGATTTAATTATTGCAAAACGGCTGTCCATGCATCCTGACAGATACACTCACGATGTTTTTCAAGCCATAGCTGCCAAACAGCTGATGAAGAAAGACATAGAAGTGTCGGGGGGACAGACGGTTCGCTACTTGATAACTGACGCCGAAAATAGAAGGTCAAATAAGCGCGTGAAAGTTGCTGAACTAATTGACACTGAAACTCGATACGACGTTAGAAAGTATGTAACTATGCTGCTCTTGGCAGGAGCCAACATCCTGAGTCCGTTTGGATATAACGAAGAAAGACTGAAGGATGAAATATGTTATGGTGAGCGACAGATAGTACTCAAACCTTCACTCAGAACAATGTAGAATGCGAGACTGGATTTGATCCCCCTCCACGGTGGAGACATTCCCCCGCAAAGTCCTCTTTTTTCTATCTTGTACTTTTCTCTAGTGAGGAGAACCTCTTCTTCACTGGGATCGGGATCAGCAAGCCGTATGCTGAGATGAATATGAGTGGTGTGTGAAGGATCAGGTTCCACAGAGTGTATCCAGGCATCATGAAGAACGACATGGCGTTAAATAGGCCGATTAACAACCCGACGAAACTTGTAATTCTGAGCAGAAAGATGTTAACCCTTGGATAAATCAAGGTCAAAACGGCTATGATGAGTGGTGTCGTGGGACAGTACATCACTCCAAAAGAGGACGTGAGCAGCAGCAAGGGATTGAAGTCTGGACTCAACTCAGCGTTTATAGGAGACCAAAAAGCCAGAAAGACAAAAGGTAAAACCCAGTATCTCCAAGCAGGGAGCCTTTGAAAAACATACGCATTGAGGGGTTTATAGACTTCCCACATCCAGAACAGCCCCACGATCAGAATAGGAACCAAATTGCCAGTTAACACTACAAGTCCATAGTTCTCAGTTATAGCGATATGGTTGCCAAAAGCGAAGAACAGAAACAGAATTCCGAAGAATGCGTCAGCAACTTTGCCAACTCTTGATCCATATCGATACAAGGCAACAATGAGCAGAATTGTGATAACGTGAATTGCTGGGCTGAGCCCCAAGTACGCAACAGAAGTTCGCATGAAGACATCTCTAATCACAAGTGTGGTCTCTTCTTGAGCGAAAGGCACAGTAGCAAGAGTTGGAAGAAATATGCAAATCAGGAGAATTATGAAAATCAGTAGAGTCTTTCTGCTTTCTTTCATAAACCAGTTAAGACGACTATAACTACTTTAGGTTTGCTCACTGCGCACGCTATTGCAACGATTTTGCTATGTCGGCCCCTATTTGCTTGAATGTTTCTTCTGTCCCGTCTTCGAGAGGTCCTTCTCCTCCTTTGACTATGGCTGAAATATGGGATTTAACAATGGTCATTCTGAGTTTCTTCAGCTTTTTTTCGATTCTTTTTCCCGCGCTTCCTGCGAGTCTAGATTTATACTTCGTGTCAAAAGCAAACGCCCTCTTACCGCCTAGTTTTACGTTTTCCAGCTCTTTGAGAAAATCTTTCATGGGTTTAGAAAGACCAAGCGCATGCGTCGGTCCGCCTATGGCTAACAAATCATAATCAGCCAGTTTGCTGATGTCGACCTCGGCGATTTTAATGCAGTCAACATCGACTCCTTGTTTTTTCATTCCCTCTGCTAGGGCCTCAGCTACCTTTTCGGTGTTGCCGAATTTCGTGTCGTAAATAATCACGGCTCTACTCATTTGTTATCACTTCAACTGCTTTGACTGCTCATGCGTGCATATTTAAGTTTGGCGATTAAATTTTAACCCAACCAACCAACCAACGGCGAACGGCTAATGGACGACGGAGAAAGGACAACCGATTATGGGCATCCAAAAAGGATGGTCCAAAACCGTATACCAGATTTGGGATACATCTAATGGTACAGGATGGATAATGTGGAATAGGAATAGGGAAGTGATGCGCGCGCAAGGACACATATTAAGTAGAATTCAGCACATACATCACTAATCACATTTGAAAAAGCACCAGTCAAAGATTAAAGAAGTCCAAGAAACTCTCAATGAGTTCTTAAATAAAAAAGTTAAAGATTCAATACTCGGTTTTGATTTGGAAGACCTCTCAATCCAGAAATTGGGTGTCAATATTAAAGACTGCTCCAAATGTGCTAAATTGTTTACTGTGCGAGATTGTGGTCTTCGAGATGATAATGTCGCACTATTTTGGAGGTTTTGTGAGAAGTTAAACTCTCCATCCGCGTATTGTGCAGGGCACGACAGGAACAGCGATCCAAAAACAATTGGATCTTACCGATTTTGCTATAATGAAGAGCTGTTTCATCCGTCGAAGAAGCTATTAAGAAATCGGATTTCATCAGAGCTCTTGATCGTGCATGTGGAAAGGTTCTGAAAGTTTGTACAAAGCGAATTGAACATCACAGAAAAGTTGACAGGGACTTTATATCAAAGAAATTCGAGGGTTCATCCCGTACTTTATTATCCAAAAGAAACAGTATGTGGCATGACATTAGAGAAGGCGTGCGTCGTTTGCTTGTGATGCCCTCTGAAAAATGGAAAAATGAAAAACAGATTGAAGGCAGTTTTTCATCTAAAAATGGCTTTTTGATTAGAGCTCTTCATGGACATCAACTTAAACGACTTCAAAGAGAGGATCGATACAACGTTGCTCCCCGAAAGCCAGATATCTTAGCGATTGGTCATTACCACCTGCAAATGGTCTTGAGGAAATTCAACACATGGGTTCTCACTACTCGACATTTTCTGTTGTATTCGACTCCAATACGAAAAGGTTTTTTATCTCATTTAGGAGCACCAATAGTAAGAATCGGGAAAGATAACGAGCCACATTTTGAGTTAACCCGACATAACGAGAGATCGAAAGCTGTTTAAGGCAACAATTCATGCGCGCATTAAGTTCCTGAAATCAAATCATCGAGCTCTTTTTTCTTTTTCTCATCTATAACAGACTCATCCAAAAGAGTGACAATCTCTTTCTTGGAAAGTTTCAAAGGGATCAGACACGTGATTGACTCTCGCGCGTAGTCTTCTAACTCAGATACTTCTGCATAGGTTAATGACACCGTTTCTCCGCCGTGGACAATTCTACTTCGCTTGTTATACAGGTCGTATACTATCTTAAAGATTCTCGAACGATCCGATTTTTTCCTTGCACTCAGAAGAAGCGCCACCCTCTGCGAAATCCTGAAACGGAGTTCTTGATCTCCACCAAAAAGTGATTCCATGCAAACCATCAGGTCAATTAGTTTTGCTTCCATGCGCTAGTCTCCAGAAGCGTGACATAGATATTCAAGAGCGTTTACTAGGTATGAGTACTTGTTCAAAAAGATAAAACCCCACGAGTTATAGTTTGTGATTGTTTGCTTCAACAGACCCGTGTAGCGCTTCATCCGATTGCCTGTTTCTTCAGGACTGAGTACAGCTCTTAACTTAACGCTTAATCTGTTGTGTGGATTCCCAAAGGGATTGTCTGACTCAATTGGGGATGCTGCCTTGCCTGTTAGAACTTGTGCATGTTTACCTGTTGTAAGAACATACATCTTGACCATTTCCCGCAAGGCATTTTCAGCTTCATCCAATTTCCTTCGCATTTCTTTGTCTGCTTCTTCTTTCTCAGTAGCTTCGACGGTTGCTTTGAAATAAACACAGGTCTCTTCATCTCCATCCTTTGCGCCGCGAAACAACAACTTATCATTAAAGAAAATACCTTCTTCCGGAGCGATCAATCCCTCTACATAAAAGACAAACTGCCAATCCTTCGACATTTTATCATACTCCGATCAATCTTTCGGCAGGTTTATTGCTCATCGTAATCTCCAACCTTTTTAATCACTTAATTCTAAAGAAAGTTTTTTCACCGTTCATTATATGTGTGATTTTTCGTCAGCAATTGCGCGCGCAGGGCTAGCCATAATTTTGATTTTTTATTTCTTCAATTAATTCATCTATTTTTTGGTGCAATAGACAAATGAGTTTCGGAAAACCCTTTTGACCCATGCCTATCTGCCCGAAATATACCTTAAGCGCAAAACCTTCTTTATTGTTTGGTTGGCCGTGGACACCAAGAATTCCAGTTCCTTGAACACACGCGACTCAATTATGAACCCTAGAACATTGTTTCGCAAATTAGAAATGTCAGTTGTTGGCGCATTTGTTCTACACATATACATACTGTTTAAATTTCTGTTTCTGCATATCAGGTTTAGGAATATATCCGACGTTGGATGCATACAATCAAAGGAACGGTTAGAAGGCGTATGAATTGCCGATCATAAATTCTCTACGACGGGCGTGGAAACAATCTATTTCTTCTATTAAAACAAAACCTAGCCCTGTACTCAATATTAAGGATGGGGAGGTAGCTGTTGTAACGTACACTTCAGCCGTGGATAAGATGAAGGTTTTCTCAGCTTTTGTACGTGAAGGTTTAGAGAATGGTGATCTGGTCGACTACGGTTATCCCGACGAAGAAAGTGGAACGATTAGGGCTAAGCTGGAGGAATATGGAGTCGACGTGGAAAAATATGAGAGGGAAGGCGCTCTGGTTCTGGACAGCCTAACTGAGTGGTACCTGCCAGACGGCAAATTTGACGTGGAAAGAGCGATTAGCATGGAATTTCAGACACGAACTGAGGCTAAGAGGAAGGGATACAAACATTACAAGGCACTTGAAGACCTTGGAGATTTCTCCTTCCTAGACGGCCAATGGCAAAGATACATAGAGTATTGGGATAATCCCGCATGGGAAACTCCTTCAAGCTCCAACATAGAGATTCTTGATTACACTCCTTTTGTGACGGAGTTGGACGCGTTTAACGTTGAAGGTATAGGTGAAGTGCAGCTTGCTGAGATGCTCAAAGCTTTTTGGGTGGGGTCTTCATTCACTATGTTTATTGACCTCTTAGAGCACACAAACGCTTTCTCTAGGCTTCTGGGCATACCTCACAAGAAGCTTGTTGGCCGCAAGATTTTGCTAGAATTCAGTCCTTCTTCTGATTATGAGATAGTTATTGATAACTTGGCGAAGGAAGCAGTAGCCAACGTTTGTCCCATATTTGTCTTTACATCAACCAAAAGCAGTCTCCATGCAGTTCTAGCCAAACAGTCAGCTATTGAATTCTTTTTATTGTCACACTCAATTTCTATGCCAGAGTTGACATCTGATAACGAGATTCTTTTACCAGCCAATAACACGGCCTTGATCTTGGATTCTCTAAGCCAAGTTTTGGAGAAATACGCTGACATAAACATCTTTGTGGTCTTTGATAAAATCTCCGAATTCATAGGTTTGGTGGGCTTTGATAGAACCTATAAACTCTTGTTTCATATGTTAGACATGCTTCCTCCAAAAAAAACAACTGCTTTCTTCCTTCTTAACAAAAGCGCCCACGAACCACAAGTAGTTTCTCGAATACAAGGGTTATTCCACAACCTGCTGACTTACAACAAAAATGGTTTGGAAGTTGTGAAAACTTCTTAGTTTTTTCAAAAACTTTGCTGCGCGGACACGATTCTTTCAACTATTCTCTTGTGTGTGATCGACTGACATAGAGACTGGGCATTAATGAATGCGCATGCACACACGCGTATGCGAAAATGTGTGTGTTTGTTTGTTTTTGTTTGTGTTTGTTTGTAAGGCATTGAGTGTGGGTAGGTAGGGGGAGTTACTGGGTTTGGGTTTGGGTTTGGGGGTTAAAATTTAACCCCACACACACACTTACTGGCTGACAGACTGAGTCAGACACTCTCTCTCTCGGAGTCACGTAGAGAGTGACACACGGAGAGAGACACACACAAGAAACAGAGAAAAAACAAATGCGCGCGCGAAAACTTTTAAGATCCAATTTGCGTAAATACCCATGGGTTATCATTTTGGCAACCCCAAAGAAAAGTAGAAAATGGATTGCTTTTGCGTTGCTGTTCATTGTAGCACTAATCAGTCTGCTTGTTGTGTTTGAGTTGACTGGTATACTGAAGACATCGCCGACACCTGAAATTATAGTGGTGGACACTGTCAGCTTGAATATGATAAAACCGAAAGAAACGGCGTCCCTTTATAACGTTGTTGAAAGCCTTTATGAAGATAAGCTTGAAAGCCTTTATGAAGATGATAGCGGTGGTGTGTCGGTAAACTTCACTATTTTCACTTACAATTATATGGAGAACTGGCCTTACGCTGGAGATAGCCTCAGTCTTAGCGCATACTGTACTGCGAACACAAGTCTAGGCTTCATATACTCCGTGAACATCAACTCTTCTCTAATCGACAATGATTCTTCCGTGCTATGGATGCAAGATTGGGATTACCTTGCACAAGCAGAAAACCTGAACGTGTGGAGATGGGATTCGGGAGCTACAACAAATGACCCCCAAATCATGACTAAAGGTATTAATCAACCGAACGCTACGTTCTTGCGCGTTGGAGGGTTTTGGTGTTTTCATGACAAGGAAGCAAGTCACTCGGTGACAATCACTCTTGAAACCACAATTTTCAATGGAAGAGGCTATATCAAAACTGTTATGCCAATACGGCTGGAAGTGCTCGCAAGCTAAGCGCGCGCGCGGTTTAGTATCTTTTCATATTTTTTCTGATAATCTTCAATTTTCCAATTTTCAAGTTTACCAATTATCTCAGGGTAACTGCTTCTTAATGAGTTCAATAGTTGTTCAACATTTATTTCCTTAAACCAAGGATAATATGCATGCATGCAGGTTCTTTGGAACTTTATGAGCAAGCGCTAATCTAAATTCATACTCGATTCCAAAATTTTCCAGATGTTTTCCTATCTCTTTGCTGCGGTCTGAATCTGCTTTCGATCCCATTAAGACAACAACTCTTTCCATTTTTTTGTCACCCTAAAAATTTTCTTACCCATGCTGCACTAACAATAAGTTCCTGCAATTTTTCAAATCGTTCTTTTTTCAAACAGTTTATTATTTGGTTGGTTATTCGTTTGTGTTCTTCATCAACGTCAAATTCAATCACATCCATTTTCAAATTCTTTGTTACTGAGCGGGGCAAAATTTTGAGAACTTCTTCATTAAAGTAAGGCATAGCATCCCTCAAGTCGTCTTCAAAACTCTTATAAATTTCTGCAAAATATTTGATGTCTCTTTGATTCAATACACTCATTCCCAACATTTCTGGTGGCAGGCCGATAGAATAGAGCGAGGCACAGAATCTGATAGCTCTCGGTAAAGATTTTTCGCCTATATTGCGTGAATATCCGAATAGGCCTATGTGTAGTTTTCTTTTTCTCCTAGAGGGAACGTACTTTGCAACGTGATTAATGAATGGAGCTAAGAGTTTTATCTGTTTTCTGTATTCCTCAGAAAATTTTTCAATTAGTTCTAAGCATCTTTCTTGATCTACTGCTATTGGTTTTTTCCTTTTTTTCCTACCAATTTTATCAATACCTTCTCTAACATCCTTTTCCGGGTAATCGTATTTGAATGCGGATTGAACCGTAAAAGTTTGCACACTCGGATAGCCTTCAAGACAGTTATCAGTATTTGTCGGTTTCAGGTTCCCCCTGAATGGAGCAGAGCCTACTCCAATTATCGGCAGAATCTCCACAGAAATTTGCTCTGCAAGGTTGTGAAGTCTCTGCAAAGCCACTTTGTTGATTAATATGGCACTGATGGACCCATAGTTCATGGCAGGATCGGACCTTGCCAAGAAGACACGCTGATACCCAACTTTTTTATCTTCCAAATACCTCCTAACTATGTTATGTGCGTCGAGCATATGCTCTTTATCTTCAATGAGAGGGATGACATTGATCTCTTCGGGTTTGAATTCCCCAATCCATTCAGAAATCTTAATGTCTCCTTTGAAGAATAGTTCGTTCTGCTTTCGAACAATAAAATTTTTGTAATAAAAATAGACCCTATTCAGACATTTATGTGTGGCAGTCATGGGCAGAATCACTTCAAATATGGGGGCTATGTCTTCTTGGTAAAAAATCTTAGCGACATCAAAAGAACGAGAGATACTCTCCAGAGTTTCCAACAATATTTTTGCCTCTGGTTTTTCGACAGTGGGGTT
>CAYFTS010000154.1:0-3944 GCA_964346135.1 uncultured Candidatus Bathyarchaeia archaeon
CGGTAGAGGTCGTCGGTTCAAATCCGGCCGGCCCCACCACAGGCTTAGCTAGTATTTTCCTAAAGTACCTCTTTTCCGTACGTAACTGTCAGTGACAGAAAATATTATGACGCCGAAGATTATCCAAGCCGCATCCAAAGCTAAGAGATGTAAAAACACATTTCCCACTACCTCAGGAGTATAGTTTTCAATTAGGAAACTGCGCATTCCAATCAGTGCTGGGACTGTTGGAAACGCTTTGCTTATTTGTTGTGCTATGTTGGGCAGTACTGTTAGTGGGTATGCTACTGGAGATAAGATCATCAAGACACTGTACAAGCCTTCTGAAATTATCCAGCCTTCTTTCAGAATTAATGCAAATGATGCGACGAATATTCCGAATCCACAAAGCGCGAATATCATGAGAGCGAATATGACTAGCGATGGCAGTATGCCTTCAATCTTCAATGCCAAACCAAAAATCGCGTATATGGCTGAAAACTCAAAAAACACTGCGATGCCTTCATGCAACAAACTGTGCAAAGCCATTCCAAGAACGAAGCTGATGCGGCTGGTGGGAGTGACGTATATGGATTCTAACGTTCCATACCATTGCTCTTTTCGAATGCTGAACCCCATCGCCCAAACGGACGTTCCTATGAAACCCATAATTATGTATCCAGTAAAAATGTAAGTAATGATATCGCCGGTTCCTACGAGCTGTAGCAGGCTGTCGCTGTGTCTTCCCCCTATCAAGACTAGACCGTAGACAATGAAGGGCAACAAGAAGATTAATGGTTCAATGCATTGTCTAGCGAAGTTTATGGGGTACGTAAGTTCTATCTTCCACTCTTTTATGTTGTTTTCCCAAATTGTCCTCATTTCAGCTTTCAAGTTAGCCAGCGTAAAACCGTGAGGACATAAGATTTTCCTCGGCTCACGAGATTCTTTATCTTCACTCAAGTCATCACCCCTTTAGTAGTGACTTATTGTTCCAGAGGACTTGGTTCTTTTCTCCATCCAATTAAACAAATAGAACCCTAGAAAAATGGCTGCTATGTCTATTATCAAAAGCAGAAAGATCTCTTGATAAACTGCTAAAATATTTTGTTTCAGAAGCATAAGGCTCCTCACAGCAACTAAAGCGTAAGTCAAAGGAAGGAACTTGCCTAAGATTTGTGCCCAGAAAGGCAAACTTTGAAGTGGGTAACGTACAGGGGTGAAAACATAGAAAACATACTCTAACGTGTGGGCGAGATCATGAGCTTGTTTGAATTGTAGAGACACTGCTGCTAGCATTAACGATATTCCATATAATCCCAGTATTAGAAGAAAAATTATCAGAACTATTGGCATAATTATACCTATGGTTATCTCTATTCCAAACAAGAGGACGCCGACGACTAGTTGTATTGCTGCGTACATTGTACTGTTGATGCTTTCACTCATGGCTTTCCCGATAAGTATGAAAGCTTTGTTACATGGAGACGACAGCAGATAATCTAATGTTCCTCTGTATGCTTCTCTTCTCATGCTCTCTCCCACACCATAAAGTGAAGTAAGCACGTATCCGTTAAGGATTGCACCAATAACTATGAAAGGAATGTAATCTGGAGTTCCCGCAAACTGTTCAAAACTTGTACTCTGTAGACCTCCAACGAAAGCTTGCCCTTGAAATATGAAGGGAATGAACCAAAGGAACGGAAAAGTTGTCCAGAAAACAATAATAGCTGGGTACGCCATCAGAAACTTAATGTTTTTGACAATCTCACTCCAAACGATTAAAAGATTTGCCTTGAAAGAATACATTTCTGAAGGGTTCATTATCATTGATTTGTACCTCCGCCTCCTTCCGTAAGTTTCGCTCCTGTCAACTTGATGAACACATCTTCAAGAGTAGGCACGCTAATGTTTAGGCTAGTTATTTGTGCATTCTTCTTGCGAAGCGCATCAACTACTGTGCCAATGCACTTTTCTGCGTTTCCTCCGATGAGTTTGATTCTTGAGGGGATACCTGTTGCTTCTTCTCCACGGACTAAGGTTATGATCTCCACGTCTGGACAAAGAGATTTTAAGTATTGCTCAGCATTTTCAGGCGGATTATAACATACCACTTCTACTACTTCTGTTTCTTTCACCATCGCCTTTAATCGATCTGAAGTGTCTGCTGCAACAATTTTTCCTTTATTAATAATCGCAATCCGATCGCACAGTTCATCAGCCTCTTCCATGTAGTGTGTAGTCAAAAGCACAGTTTTTCCTTCTTTTTTGCTCAGTTCTCGAATTTTACTGCGAATCTGTCGGGAAAATGTTGGATCTAAACCGAGTGTAGGTTCGTCTAATAAAAGAACTGGTGGGTCGTGTAGCAACGCACGTGCTATGGCGACTTTCTGTCTCATTCCAGTGCTATAGTCTTCTAACCTTTCGTCAGCACGGTCCAGAAGATTCATTGTTCCAAGTAGTTCGTCTACTCTTTCCTTTATTCTCTTTCGAGGCATCTTGTACAAAGATGCAAAGTACGTTAGATTGTCTCTGGCTGTGAGTTTCCAGTAGAGGGTGCGTTCTCCACCAATGACCATGCCTAAACTAGCTCTGACCAGTGTTGTCTGTTTTCTGATGTCAAAACCGTTTATTATTGCAGTGCCCTCGTCTGGAATCAGTATGGTGGATAGACACTTGACTAAAGTAGTTTTTCCTGCGCTGTTGGGACCGAGTAACCCAAAAAGTTCTCCAGTGCGAATTTTTACGTTGACATGATCTAACGCTACTGTGATGTCTATAGTTTCTGATTTTTCTTTCTCGTTCCTCTTCTTTAGAAAACCAAAGATGCCTTTGTGCTTCTTTTTCCTAAATAATTTAGTGAGATTAAGGGTTTGTATGCTGTAGGCGTCGCTGTTCTCGTCGTAGCCCAATATTTTCTCCTCATTTGCCTCAAGGAAACGCTCCTATTAATCTCTAACCTTCAAGAAATTAGAAGCGCATATTATTTTATTCACTTCTGGATTTTCATCTAGCTCTGGGGCAATTACTGACCTCTGAGCTTCCGTGTCTACTACTAGGCTTTTCATATGGATTCACGTCTTCTGAAGTGAAGTCGCAATCGAACGTTTTAGCTTTTCTATTTATCACACACGAAGTTTTTCCGTAAAGAATTAAATCCACCACATAGCATTGTGATGTGCACAGAGGAGGCGCGAATAATTGGTTGACAAGGCTAGTCTTGTTATTAAAAACGGGCAGATATACACAGTTGACAAATCGAATCCATTAGCTGAAGCATTGGCAGTGAAAAGAGACAAAATTGTTTACGTGGGTTCAAATGAAGGGGTGGAGAACCATATCGGTTTGGAAACAAAGGTAATTGATGCAAAAAACCGACTGGTTCTCCCCGGCTTTATTGAGTGTCACTCTCATTTGATAGACGGGTTTATAGAACTGTTTTGGATAGACCTGTTTTCTGCAAATTCAATGGAGGAAATCAAGAAGCTGATAAGGGAATATGCTGAAAAACATCCGGATGAACCTTTGATTGGAGGCTATGGTTGGAACTACGAAGCAGTTTTGTCGGATCAAGGGCTACCGAAAAAGGAAGACCTAGACGTTGTTAGAGATCGCCCCGTATGGTTGGTGGACTACAGTGGACACACCGCATTGGCTAACAGCAAATTTTGTGAACTCCTTGTATCCTCCTTGAAAGAAGAAGAATTGGATTATACTGGAATGGAAAGGGACCCGGAGGCAGGAGAGCCGACTGGCAGATTCTTCGAATGTTTGGATCTATGGATTCTCCCATCTTTAGCAGATGTTTTTGATATTGGACAACAACAGCTTGAAGGCTTAAAGTACGCGATAGAAAAGGCAACAAGATTGGGTATAACTAGCATCCATGATATTACGGTAAATCTGGATGACCTAAAGATACATCAGCAACTGAGGGATATGAGGGCATTAAATGCTCGTATCTA
>CAYFTS010000155.1:0-1865 GCA_964346135.1 uncultured Candidatus Bathyarchaeia archaeon
GCGTGTGCTTAAACAGTTTGATAGACTGCTGAAACCGGCTAAGATGAAGCTTCTGCCAGGCTATGTTTTCAGAAGAGCCAAACCAGCCATAGTAGGCGTCGAAATCCTAGCTGGGCAGATCAAGCCAAGGGTTCCCGTTGTCGATGAAAACGGCAAAGACCTAGGCGAAATCATGCAGATACAAGACAAGGGCAAAGCCATCTCAGAAGCAAAAACAGGCATGCAGGTGGCGATCTCGATGGAAAAGCCAGTGGTGGGACGCCACATCAATGAAGGAGACATCGTCTATATTAAAGTGCCAGAGAACCACGCAAAAGCCTTGCTAACCAATTTCCAAACGCGCCTATCTTCTGAGGAACTAAACGCACTAAATGAACTTGTAAATATCATGAGACGCAAATCACCATTCTGGGCAGCCTAACAAGGGTTCTTCAAGTAAATAAGACTGTGTTCTCACGAAATCTTTTAGGGTGCTTTAAGAAGTTTACTAAATCTTTCGAATATCGCATTACCTCGTGGTCTCAGTTCTTCTGGAAGATGTGGGTCATCTTCTAAAACACTTGCTTTGTGTTGCTCTAGCCTCGTTCTAACCCAGGAATAATCTTTCTTAAGCAAGGCGTAGTCAAGCGCGCGCGCATTCTATTGCCGTAAAATGTGCTTCATAAATCATCGTCTTAGGTGATTCCACGATCACTCGTTTGTCGATGGTTCTCCCCATCTTCTTGAGTTCATTCATTTCCACCAGTTCATGTATCATCAAGAACTCACTACCAAGAACGTCAGGTAAAGTAGTTTTATCTTCGGAAAATATTTCCCCAGTCATATAATCGTAAAATTCTTGTGCTGAAATATCCGCGGCTATGTACCCAAGTTGCTCAATTGCGCTTTTCGCTTTCCTTATTTTTTCATCAATCTCCGTCAACATAATTGTGTCTCCTCTCAGATGTCTACTTGGCGCCCTTTTACATCAGTTTTTCCAATAGTCTTCCTCTTTCATGTTCACCTAAGTCAAGCAGGGTTCTATATCTACCTAGATGGAATGTTTTCTCAGAAGTTTCTCCAATCGGACAACGGTTAAAACAGTATCCACAGAACATTATCCTCCGGTCGGTTTTTTCCCGAATCTTGTAAACAAATTGTACGCAGCGGTCTCTGTTGAATCCTGTAGGCGGCGGTAATCTTTCATTAATGGCGTTTACTGGACAAAGTTTAATGCACATGTCGCATTTTCGGCAAGGATTGAAGCCTTTCAAAGGTTTGTCTGGTGGTATAGAGGCGTCTGTAAGAACCGCTCTAAAGATGACTCTTGGTCCATACTCAGGTGTGATCAGGATGCTTGGTCTTCCAAAGACGCCGACTCCAGCTTCATACGCCGCTAACTTAAAGGATAAACGAGCGATTCTCGCCTTTTCATCCATGTAGCCGTGAGGGAAAGCTGCGTCGTAACCCATGTCTTCAAGGAAGTGAACAAGCTTGAGAGCAACCCAGTCACGATAAATGTTTAACACTCGTTTTTCAACATCTCCTTTCTGGCAATATTCTAAAGTGGTGTAGTAGTCTAGACCAACATGAAAAGCAAAAACTATCACTGAATTACAGTTTTTCATGATGTCCTTGGGATGACAACCACTCTTAGCTGGCTTAAATCCTTGTTCAGGGTCAGCAACTCCAACCTTGAAAACACCAAGCTTCTTCAGAAAACCTTCTATTTCATCTCTTGACGTCATCAACTGCACACCTACGCATTAAAGATTCCTTTGCTTTCACTCTTAAATCGATTGTACCCGTTCGGGTCAAATTCATGTCTCAAGAAAACGAAAGTAAAAACCTCAACCAGAGGTTCCTAAACTATACGAAAGGTTTTT
>CAYFTS010000156.1:0-2072 GCA_964346135.1 uncultured Candidatus Bathyarchaeia archaeon
TGCCCAAAATGCAGATTTACATTTGACATAACCTATGGCAGAAGCTTCGCCTGTTCAGGATGTCCCTCTCTCGTCCGATGCGACATGGCGAGATGTCCAAAATGTGGACACGAGTTTCCGTTGCCAGATTACTATGGAAAGGCTTACTCAAACCTTCAAAGAAGATACACTTGAAATTTAGAAGCAAAGTCAAAGGAAGGTTCTTTCACAAAACTATTCAAGCAAAAGAAAACATATTCTCCAGAACGAGAGGCAAAACTCTTGGTGGACAAGAACAGAGGTAGGGATAAAATTAATCGCTTAATCATCTTCGATGTCGAGGGTGTGCTTATACCGAAGAGACGTTATTTACTTTTTGAAGCGGCGAGAAGAATAGGTTATTGGAATACTTTGAAACTTATCGTGATAGGTTTTCTCTACGAGACTTGGATGCTGTCGCTAGAATCTGCACTCAAAAAAATCTTCATGTTTTTTCAAGGACTTACAGTTGACGACCTTTTTCAGCTCTATAAACAAGTTCCCCTAATTCCAGGTGTTGAAGAAGTTTTTAAAAAACTTAAGCAAGCTGGTTATCGGACAGCGCTCATAAGCTCAGGCCTTCCTACACTCTTTGTTGAACACCTAGCGGCTAGACTGGGCGCAGACTATGCGTTCGGTTTGCAGTTAGAGACAACCGACAACCGTTTTACCGGCAGGATTAGTGGCGATGTAATAAAGCATAATGGAAAAGCACTTGTTCTAGAGAAGATTATTGAGAGGGAGAGGCTTTCGCCACAAGACTGCGTTGTGGTTGTTGATGATAGAAACAATCTGCCTATGTTTCCGCTCTGCGCAACAAGAATTGGTTACAATCCAGATTTTCTTGTAAGCACTAAGTGTGACTTTGTGATTAAAGGTTCACTGTCTGAGAGCTTGCCATACTTGACAGGAAAAACCATGAAAGCTTATAATCCTGGTCTGTCACGGAGCGATTTAATCCGTGAAGCAATTCATATAAGCGGAGTTTTTGTTCCGTTCGTTTCCATCCTACTGGACCGTTATTTAGTTTCTTTGCTAATACTTATTGTAACTCTGCTGTATATTGCGTCTGAACTTGTTAGGTTGAGGGGAATCAACGTTCCTGTGTTCTCCACGCTAACTTGGAGAGCAGCGATCAAATCGGAGCTTTACGAATTCGTCACCGCTCCAATTTTATATGCCATAGCAATAATGGTTTCACTGATTCTTTTTCCACCTCCCATAAATTATGCATCTATTGCGATACTCGCGTTAGGTGATGGTTTTGCCACTCTATTCGGAAAGAAGTTTGGAAGAACCACATTTCCCTTTAACAAAGGAAAGCAGGTTGAGGGGTCAATTTTTGGCTTTTTATTTGCTTTTATAGGCGCTCAGGCTTTCGTAAATCCGATGCAAGCGTTAATAGCTTCCGCTGTAGGTATGCTGGTGGAATCCCTGCCTACACCAGTCAGCGACAATCTAGCTGTGCCTATAGTTTCTGGGCTGACTCTAATGTTAATTCCGTAAACAGGCAAAAGAAGAATTGTGTAAAGTTTAAGAGTTACACAAGAAGATTGATATTTCAATGTTGTCTTAGTAATGCGATAGAACGTGAATCATAATCAGTGAGTTACAATGCCCACGGAAAAACGGTGGAAACGATTTATTTTCAGGTGGACAGCGCCAAAAGGATTCACAGCCATAGTGTTATTCTTAGCACTGGCACTCTTGATTGAGTATGTTTTGGTCAGTTTATTCATGTCCTCAGGATTAACGGAAAAAAACCCGTTTACCACAACCTTTCAAGTTCCTCTAACCCAGTCGACTTTCACCATAACCATTAGTCCACTACTTCACCTTATGCCCTTCGGTGTGATTGTTGTCCTCATTTCAAGTTGGACATACCTCACAAGGTACATAGCCGTGGCGCCACGTAGAATCAAACCCGTTAAGAAGCCACCGAAAACTCAAAAGAAAAAGCTTCCCAAAAGTATGCGGGGAAGATTGCGAAAGGTTAATCGTGCTCTCAAATCCTTCTATCGCCGGTTAAGCGACGCCGTTCTTCGAGTTCGCGG
>CAYFTS010000157.1:0-10715 GCA_964346135.1 uncultured Candidatus Bathyarchaeia archaeon
CCACTGTAACCATACTGTTTGTAGGCTTGTTCTGGTTTTCCGTTTTCAACAACAGTGATGAAGTTAAACATCCCTATCAATGGTATAAAAGAGGAAATAATTGTGCCCTCAGAATTAACAAAATATTTTTGGGTCAAAGCCATACTACAGGACAGCATTCGCGCAGGTATGTTTATGTCTTGAGCGGTCAACGTTTTGTCGATTTCCATCAGCTTGTCGATTTTTGTTTCTGGCGAGATGTTTTCTATCTTCTTTTTTTGTTGCACTTTCCAGCTGGTCTTAACTGCTTTTTCTTCGACGAATTTGATTTTTGTCTTGCGTTTGGCGCTGTTAGCCATCTTGAAGGCGGTATCCACGATTTCTTTTGTTTCCTCTCTAGTCCATTTGTTTGTTGAAGCAAAACCTAACCCGTTTTTTGTGAGTATTCTAACGCAGAGTCCGCTGTTAACTACCATCGAGTATGCTTCCAATATGCCATTTTTAAGTATGGTTCCTTCCATGTCTTGACTCTGGGCCCTTGCCTCTGCATACTCGATGTTCTTATTTTTAGCATATTCTAACGCATAATCGACTAGGTCTTTGTCTAACAATTTGCTTTTCACTTCTAAACAAACCCTAGTTTAAAACATTTAAAGGCTTTTGTTATCAACACAGAACAAAATGATTAGGTAATGAGGTTATGAAAAAGCTAGAAACTTCATCATTAGTTGAGGCTTGTCTTCATGAAGAGGCTTTGTTTTGTTTGCGAAGGAGTAGAAGTCTGTTAGTTTACGAATGGTTTAGTGAATGTAGTATAGCTCTCTGGTTCCGTTTTTGAGAACGTTGAGGAGACGGGAATCCAAGCGTATGGTTAGTTTTCTTTTGCCCGTTACGTTTGTCGCTTTTATTGTTAAGAATTTAGCATTTAGCCGCTTCATTTTAGCGGGGCCAGCGTTTTCTGATATTTCTTCTACACCGAATATTTCTCCGTTAACCATTAGAACCAAGGGTTTGTTTTTCCTGTCTAATTTAGTCATCTGCATCTCTCACCATACGTCTCTTTAAGCTTAATGTTGTGAACTCCATAAAAGGGCTTTATTTCCTTTCCTTACACATTCCCATTTAAGTAGCATTATTGTTACCTATCACAATAATGGCAATTTGTAGTTCTATTACATTATTACAAAGTTGTTGGCGTTATTATTCACAGACAAAAAAAATTCTAAATATCCAAGATGACACTTGAGTAGACAAACCCACCACTATTTTCTTAACATGGTTTCCAACATTCAAAGATTAATCCTACTTCTTTCTCTTTTTCCTCACGGGCGTTACGTCTTTCTTCGTATACTTTTGTAGTTCTTGCCAGATGTCCTTTACGTCTGGAATTTTTCCTTCCAAAAACATTCTCTTGCTTTCGGTTTGAACACTTAGAAGAGCCTTCTTTCTCATTAAGCCTTTCTCGTTGTAGCTTAAACTTTTGATGGCTTCAAGTTTTTCAGCGATAATTCTATCCTTTTTGGAAACTTTTCCTTTGCTTCTGTGAACGAGTATTCTTTGATTTGTTATGTAGAAGTAGAACTTGTCTCCAAGATAACTAATTTTGTTTGGACTTTGATATTTTATAGTTTCGTTATGGAGCAGAAAGTCTTCAAGAACCAAACCAGACTCACAAGGTATTCCTTCATTCAAAACACTCATAATCTTTACGGTTATGAAAAGAGATCACTAAATAAAAGTTAATCTTTTACTCCACCATATTCTAACAAGAGTTGGGTGAAAAGACATGTCTGGAACCGAAACCCTAGTACCCTACATCAAAGAACCCACAAAAGAGGAAAAGCCCACAGTCATCGTGGACAGCCGAGAAGCCACCACAACACCAAAAATTGTTAAAGGACTAAAGGAACTCGGCGCTGACATTAGAATCGAAGCTCTTCCAAAAGGCGACTACATCATATCCGACCTATGCGCCATCGAACGCAAAACTGTCCACGACTTCGTGTACACCTTAACTAGACGATACCTTTTCGAGCAGCTTTTCCAACTGAAAGAAGCTTACGCTAAACCTTTCATTCTCATCGAAGGATATCTCCCAATTATCTACAAGTTCAGCAGAATCCAGCCTGCCTCAGTTTGGGGCGCCATGTTCGCCTTAGCAAAACAGGGAATCTTCATGATTCACACCACCAACCATAAAGAAACAGTGGATTTTCTGTACACAGCCGCCAAACAGGAACAAATCGTTGAAAAAAGAATTCCAATCGTGCATCCAGTGAAAAAGCATGAAACTCTGGCTGATGCTCAAATCTTCTTCCTAGCCAGCCTCCCAAACATTGGACGAGAAAAAGCAACAGCTCTCCTCAACTCCTATCAAACTCCTCTAAACGCTTTATTTAACCTAGACCGATGGACCAAAGATGTTCATGGTCTGGGACCAAAAATCACAAAAAAAGTGAGACAAGTGATACACACACCCTACAAAGAATAGAGTCAAATCTAAAGTCAAACAAGCTCTTTAATCAAAGATGTTCCTTCAACGTTCTGAACAGTAATGATGTGCACATTCTCTTCCTCAAAAGTCACTTGACTCGGAGTGATAGCCAAATACTGAGCATCCAAACCTTTGACAGAAGAAACAAGAAGCTTAGCAATAACCTCCCGGTTTTTCGGATCCATATGAACATCATACTCATCAACAGCGCGGAAAGGAGACCTAATATGTTGCTGCAACGCCAAAAGAAAAGTTATAGTAGCCGTACTTCGCTCTCCACCACTCTGAGTGTACGCATTAAGAGAAACAGCCTTCGCCCCCTTAAATCCCACCATAACATCTAGACCCGCTGCCTCAATATCACGTTCATCAACCAGCCGAACCTCACCAATAGCTTGAGCCTGCGAAAGAATTTCCTGATACTGAAGATTAACATGTTTGAGGAGATTTCGAAGAACCGTTCTCCAAGCCTCCATCCGTGTATTCACTTCTTCCAAAGCCTTTTCTCGATTCTCCGCCACCAATCTAGCCTTCTCCTCCAACTCTAAGTAAAGTTTAGAATAGGATTCATACATGCGCTCGATGTTTTCGGACACATCAGCCAGCGCAGCGAGATGTCCATCAGTGACTCGAATCTCATCCAAAATTTCCATGATACTCTTCATGGATACTAGTTGGGGACCCGTTTTCTCCGCTTTTTTCACAGCTTCATGGAGATCTTCAAGAGACTTTTGAAGTTCTTTGTTCAGTTTCTCCAAAGCTTTTTTGAGAGTTTCCCTCCGATATCGCAACAGGGCTAGGTTGACCTTGCTATCTACGAATTCATTGTTAGCACTTTCCATCTCTAAGCTTAAATGGTTCATTTTAGTTTGAGCACCTGTAACTTGGACATTCAGTCTACTAAGTTGTTTGTTAGAATTCTCAATAGACTCCTTCATGTTTTCCTTTCTCGTGTTTAACCGTTGAATCCACGTGTTTTCAAAATTTTCAAAGTCTGCTCTGATCTGGGTTAATTGGAGCTTAAAGTCGGTTGGATTCTGAAATTCACTTAGCGTCGTTTCTAACTGCTCTATCTCACTTAGACATTCCTTAAACTGTTCTTGGCGGCTTTCTGTCCATGATTGAGTTTCTTCTAAAGTTTGACTAACCAACGAAATGTTTGATTCATTTTTCGCCCTTTCCCGTTCCAGCGTTAACCGTTCTTCCAGAAGTTTTCGCCACTCGGATTTTAGCTGGTCCCGTTTTCCCTGAAGCTCGCTCAGTTGGTTTTCAACGCTTTTTGCTTCGCTTTCGATCCGCAATGTTTCGTTTTGTTCATTTTGAATCTGTTTCTTTAATTCTGAAACCAATTTTTCTCTTTTCGAAACTTCAGCCCAAGCCAGCTCCCGCTCGAGAAACCGCCGCTTTATTCTCAACTGTTTTTTCTGCTGATAACGGTCGTACTGTTCTCTCCAGTAGTTTAGAGTTTGCTTGGCGGACTCCAAAAGTTTTCCCACAGACTCTTCTTGGCTGAGGACACGACTCAACTTTCGTTTAGCATTCAAAACGTTTTTGCGATATGATTCAAAACCCACCGCAGCTTCAACCATTCTAAGCTTTTCTTGAGGTGAAAGAACCGTGAACTCTTCCACCATGTTTTGGTGCATTATAATCAGCATGTTATCTGGTTCAACACCAAATTTAGAGAGACATCTCGCTACTTCACTTTTGGTCGCAGCCCTATTGTCCAGTTCAAACCAGTATTTTCCATCCCGCCTTAAAACTCTAGTTAAAAAGATGGCGTCTTTTTTGATTTTAGGAACTGGTCGACGAGTTCCTTTGGGGGAGTTGTCTAAAACGATGGTGACGCGAGCTTGGTCTTTTCCCCATCTGATAAGGTCGCTTAGCTTCTTGGATCGTTCTGTGTAGGATTGTCCTAGCGCCACTGAGATTCCCAGTAGCATTGATGATTTGCCTGAGCCATTGGGGCCGCAGATAACGTTTACGCCTGGTTGAAAGGGTACTCTAGCGTATTCGTAGGACATGAAGTTTTCCAGGATGATTTCTTTAATTAGCATTCGTAGTATAGCCTTCTTAGCAATAAAGGATTATTTCCTTATATTAAAATGATTAGATTTATTGAGATATAAAAAGAGACATCAGCGCTTTGACAATATTGGGTGACATTGAGAGGAATTATTCAGATTCGGATTTTTGGTCGAAGGCAGCGAGACTAAAAATTCAAATTAGCGTTTCATAAGCGATATATGAACGGTTTTCCTGAATCACATCATAGAGTGCACCTTTGAGGAATCACCATTGAGCAACCGTGTAGTTTCGAAAAACTTCTACTAGAAGCAATAGATGAGGGGCTGTCTTCCTTAGGCGATTCAGCAACCTATGCAATTTATTTCTACCTAGAAAAGACTTTCAAGATTAGCAAACGGGATATTCCTTATAAAATTGAAGAGTTTGCCAATGCAATTGAAAAAATCTTTGGGCTTGGAGCTAAATTTCTTGAGATTCTGATAATGAAGCAGCTCTATAAAAAAGTTGGAGGAATTATTGAATATCCAGAACATGGCGACCTTGTATTCACTGCATACGTAGAGGCTGTTAAGCAAAATTTTCTTAAGAAGAAAAAACAGGCGGAAGTTCAACATGCGCACGTATAAGGAGAAGGAAAACTGCAGATTTTTTAGATTACGTTAAAGGAGTTGAGTGAAAGTGGAGTTATTAAAGTATGAGAGCTATGCAAAGTTCTGCATAAGAGAACTGGATAAAAATGAACGATAATTTGGTCTCAGTACTATTATGGATTTTTTAACTATTTCTTGCAATGCTTTTAGTAACTGTCTTCGGCTACGTGTTTTGCAAAGAAAGAGATGACCTCAAACTAATGTCCATGCCGGCTTTCGCCTTCTCTTCTTTTCATCAACGATGTAAAAACAAAAGTTCATATGATAGAACTTGAATTATGACATCGTTGGTTCCAAAATTGGGTCAAACAGAACTTACAGAAAAAGAGTTAGAGTATTACTCAAGACAAATAGTCCTCGCAGATATAGGATACAATGCACAGTTGCGACTGAAAGACGCTAAAGCTTGCTTGCTAGGACTGGGAGGACTAGGCTCCCCCACCGCAATACAACTGGCCACAATCGGAGTTGGACACCTACGCCTCGTTGACCGAGATTTTGTTGAATTATCTAACTTACAGAGACAACATCTCTACAGCGTAAATGACGTGGGATATCCAAAAGTTGAAGTTGCTGCTAAGAGACTGCAGAGTTTAAATCCTTACATAGAAATAGAACCTATTCCTCTCTCCGTCAACCAAGACAATGTGGAAGACATAATTAAGGACATGGATGTCGTGATCGACGGTTTGGATAGAATGGCGCCCCGTTACGCTGTTAATCGAGCATGCTTCCAACTTGGTATACCTTACGTTTTTGGGGCGGCTATAACAACCATTGGAAACGTATCTACGATAGTTCCAGGCAAAACACCCTGCCTCGAATGTTTTTACGGCAATCTTGTTGATGATAAGCTGCCCAAATGTGCTGTAGTAGGTGTTCACCCATCTTTATTAGGTGTGATAGCGAGCGTGGAAGTTAGTGAGGGAATTAGAATACTTATAGGAAAACAACCTCGTTTGGCTAACAAGCTTCTTTACTGCGACATAGAACATGTAGAATTCAATGAAGTTCACGTTTCAAAAGTTGAAAAATGTCCAGTCTGCGGCTCAAAACCTTCTGGTTCTCCAATGCCTCTCAAGCGAGAATTGGCTGAAGAAATGTGTGGAAGAGGTGGAAAGAAAGTGTTTGCTATTGTTCCAAAGAAAAATCTAGAGATCAGCCTAGCAGACTTACAGGACTATTTGATGAAAAAAGGATTTAACATCAAAGTCAAAGCTAACCTCGGCATAACCTTTGATCATGAGAATGAAGTTACTGGAAGCATTCTTAAAAGCGGAATCATGATTGTAGAAGGAGCTAAAGAAAAAGAAAACGCTCTTAATCTTTTCAGCGACCTAATTGTTAATAGGCTAAATATTCCTGAATCATTCATAAGATAAGATGGAAAGGAACAAAGGAAACATGAATTTAACTGGAATCCATTTTCTACTAACTTACCAATGCAATTTCGAATGCGACCACTGCTTTGTATGGGGAAAACCAACCGCCAAAGGAACATTCAAACTCAGTCAAATCAGAAAAATCTACAGAGAAGCGAAAAAGTTGGGAACAGTTGAATGGATATATTTTGAGGGAGGAGAACCCTTCCTATACTATCCAGTAATGATCCGAGTCCTGCGAGAAGCCAAACGACTAGGCTTTAAGACGGGCATAGTTACCAATGTCTATTGGGCAACTTCGGCGGAGGACGCTTCAGAGTGGCTACGTCCGATAGCTAAAATAGGAATAGACGATGTCAGTTTTAGCGTCGACTGTTACCACTATGAAATCATAGAGAGTGAAGAGGCAAAAAACGCGGTAAAAGCAGCTAAGAAACTTGATTTGCCAGTTGGAATAATTTCAATTAAACATCCAAACAACCCCAAAGAACCTCCCGCACACATAGAGGGTGTAAAAGTGGATTATTGGGACCTCATGTACCGCGGTCGAGCGGCCTCTCAACTTTTGGAGAAAGCTCAGCGAAAGTCGTGGACAGAATTCAACAAATGTCCTTACGAAGACCTAGCGAATCCCGGTAGAATACATCTTGATTCTTTAGGGTACGTTCACGTCTGCCAAGGACTGTGCATCGGCAACGCTTGGCAAAAACCGTTTTCTGAAATTATAAGTTCATACGATCAGTCTTCTCATCCAATCATCGAACCGCTTCTGCGCGGTGGGCCAGTAGCATTAATTAAAGAGTTTGATCTGTCTCATGAGAAAACTTATGTTGATGCTTGCCACCTCTGCTATACGGCTCGTCTTCAGTTGAGACCTCGGTTTTCAGAGTTTTTGTCTCCTGGACAGATGTATGGAGAAGAAGTTGAGTGATCTAATCTTTGTTCTATGTAGGATAAGTACTTAAGAGTATAACATATATAGTGATGATTTGAACATGACCACAGTAGAGATACCACCACCCTAATTCTCCCACACAATCCCCTTTTTTTCCAACGTTTTTTGCGGGCATACATTTCCTATCTGGACTCATAGAAGATTAGTTTCATATGTGTAAAATAAAATTAGGGGAATTCTCTTGTGTAAAGGGGTAACGGCGGGATTTTACCGAATATTAAAGGTAATGAACTCCCCCAGATATACAACATTTTCAAATACCCGTATCTTTCAAGTCTTCTCATAGAAACGAATCCTTTTGCCTTCTTTACATACTTCAATTTACCATATCTGCTGAGCCTTAATGACAGGTCAAAATCTTCTGCAAATGTTAAGTCTTCTCTAAAACCATCAACTTTTTCAAAAACATTTCTTTCAATGAGAACCGCAGTTGCCATTTGTGAATAAATTGGCTTTTTAATCGCCTGTAAAACTTTATATGCAATATGTTGATAACAATGAAAAACTTCAGATTTGAGATTCTTCTCCAGAGGATCAAGGTCACCACATATCGCCACAATTTGAGAAGAATAAATGTAAGGAAGTAACGTGTCAAACCAATCTTCAGAAAGAACTATGTCCGCATCCAGAAAACACAATATGTTCCCTTCTGATTGTTTTACTGCTAAATTTCTTCCTTGAGGGATAGTAGAATCTTTTACAACGACTTTATCCGCATATTTTCTTGCTATTTCAACTGTTTTGTCACGTGAGTTTGAGTCCAGAACTATTATTTCCTTATTCCCATCATAGGTTTGATTTAGTATTGACTTGAGACAAAACCCTATGTAATCCTCTTCATTTTTTGTTGTTATACAAACGGATATTAAATCTTTCATCTTATTTAGATAAATGAAAAAATTGAGCATTAATTTTTCGCTATTTTCCCCTAAATTGTGCCACCTGCTTTCTAACTTTTAGACGACAAAAAAATGAAGATTAGGTCTTTACTTCATCATGTCTGATTCATTTTTTACTGTTATGGCGTTGTTGCGACCTGTTTTTTGTCGTATTGTAAACGATATATGTCGTTGTCAGTCCCAATCCAATGAACATCAAGACTCCGTGCTATTTACTTCACTAACAGGTGGTTCCTCGTAAATCTTCCAAGTCATAACACGAACTTGGTTCCAATCAATGTCTACCCATTCTTTTGATAGTTATGCTCATACTTTCTATTCGGAAGATGTAAATGTCAACGTCAGGGTTATCCACACGGTCATAGGGATAAATTTCTTGGTGGACTCTGTCATCCGACGTTTTTCCAATTTATTGCCTACAAGTGTACGCGTGACATTTAGGGAAATTATCGAATAGACTATTTAGGACAGTAAAGATTCCATGTGTCGGGATCAAATTCGTTGTCGAAATCCCAAATTGTAGTGTAGCCTTCAACTAAGAGTGCTTTGTTAACATTTTCTACGTGTGTTGAATTATACTCCACATAGACTACACAAACAAGTCTGCCATATTTGTCTGTCTGATAAACATCATCTATGTCCAAGTAGACAGTTTTTTTGTCTACCAGCGAGACCAGAAAGTCTTTAGCATCATAGTATCCGCTTTCTGTTCTTTCTGGGGCATCTATATCTGCTAACCTAACTCTATCCCCAGAAGTCGTGTCAAAAGTATCCCCGTCAATAACCCAAGCTACAATTGCAGTTGTATCAATCTCTGCATAGTCAGGTCGGGTACCAATAATGCCTGAACTATGAATTAATGGTGGATAATTTTCAGTTGAATCCGCTTGAGGTCGTGAAAGAATGAACACATAGAATCCTGCGAGGAAAATTATGGTGACGACAAAAGTAAATGTCAGAGCATTCTTCCATTTCCTATCCAATCTATCTCCCTAGCCCAATTAACCTAACATGTTATCCGAAGTTGCATTAATAATTTATGAAAAAATGTTCTGTTTGGTGTGCACGCAAATTTTAATTGGAATTTAAGTTAACAATAGTCAAGTAAGATGATAAAAATGTCTGTTATGAGAAAAGTTGGCAAGTTCTTTATGGTTGGTGCAATACTTGTGGTTGTTGGATATTTGATTCAATGGTATCCCAACATGGTTATAGCGGGTCTGGAAGATAGACTGGAAAATCCAGAGCTGCCTCAAGGTAGAAGATCTGACCTCCTCTACACGATTGATTGGTGGGAAACTCAGAGAATAACAATATTCAGTCCAGTTGCAACAATTCCAATGATCAGCGGGCTTCTGGTAGTACTGTACGCAATCGTATACTTTATCGCGGTCTTGTTCAAACTCACTTAACATATTATTATGATTTAGGGATAAAACTTCAAGGATAGCGTGTATTTCATTCAAATCTTCGGGAAACGCAAGTGAAAACACATATGATTCAGAGAAAATACATATGAATGATTTGAACAATATTTGTACGGAGGCTCATGAATGGTTACAGCAGGCAAAGTTTTCAAACTGGTTGAACCGACGCCCCTACCTGATTTAGCATCCAAGCTTAGTGGTTATAGAAGAGAAGAAGAACATGAAGAAGGCGACTACAAGTTCAGCTTAATCACAGAGGTTGTTGGTCTTATGCCCCGCGAAAACACCCTCACCGGCGTGTACTCCCACGACTACGTGACACACGCTTTTCATAGAGGCAAAACTGTTCCTCTACCAAGAACCGTTGAAGCCATGTTCAGCTTTGCACAACATAAAGAACAGGTCTTTCTAACAGTGGTGGAAAAGAAGAGACTAGCCAACTTCATTGCAAACAAGCTCAGCGGAATAACCTACGAAAAACTTGGCTACATCGTAGAAGCTCGGATTCCTCCAGAAACACTGCGCGGTTTTCACTCCAAAAACCCTGAAGACACGAAAATCACTTTTTTTGATAATGTTGACATTCCCAACGTTAACAAACTTTCTTTGTACGGACCAGACCTAGTAGATACCACCCTCTTTGAGGAGTACGGTAAACACGGTGATCTATGGTACATTGTGGCGAGATCAAAAGAATACGGATATGTGGTTGGAGTGACAAGAGGCGTTTCAGTTACAATATTCAACATAAAGGACAAAAACAAGTATCTAGAATACGTAACAAAAGAAATCTACCCGCTAATAATCTGATAAACCTCAAATATATCTCAAACCCTCCTCTTTTTAAATAAATTATACACTGATTGGAGGATGAACTCTTGGCTAGCAAACCGCTAGTTTC
>CAYFTS010000158.1:0-2359 GCA_964346135.1 uncultured Candidatus Bathyarchaeia archaeon
GTCAAACGGGATACGATTCACGGTTTTTTAGGTCCCAACGGCGCTGGGAAAACTACAACAATTAAGATATTGGTTGGATTGCTGAAATCCGACAGCGGATCAGTGAGTGTTCTCGGTCAAGAACTTGGTTGGGACAAGCCAGATGTAAGGTTGAGAATAGGTTTCATGCCTGAACTTCCAAAGCTTCCCAAGCATCTGAGGGGAAGGGAGCTTCTCGACATATACGGAAGAATGTACGGCATGACTAAAGAAGACCGTAATAACCAAGTACCCAAACTTCTCGACATGGTTGGTTTAAAGGAACGCGGAAACGATTTCATCGGCAAGTATAGCAAAGGCATGCAACAGCGCTTAGGCATGGCACAGGCGCTGTTAAACGAGCCTGAATTGATTATCCTAGATGAACCGAGTATTGGTCTAGACCCTGTTGGAATGGTTGAAGTCCGGGAGCTAATGAAGGAAACAGCAAAGGAAGGTGTTACCGTCTTTCTTTCGTCGCACCTTCTGCATGAGGTTCAACAGGTTTGCACCCATGTTACAATTATTAACAAGGGAGTGGCTGTGGCTTCAGGTACACTTAAGGAGATATCTGCCAAGGTCAAGGGACCTATGACAATAGAAGCTGAGGTTGACAAACTCTCAAAGGTTGTTATTGAAAGAGTGAAAGAATTACCTTTCGTGACAGATGTTTCTAAAGATGGAAAAAAGCTGTTGGTTGAGTTAAAGACTCGGGACGATGTTAGGTCTCAAGTTTCTCAAGCCATTACAGCTGGAGGAGGCATCGTCACATCCATGAACTTAAAGGGAGAAAGCTTAGAGGACGTATTCATGGATCTTCTTACCAAACGTAAAGAAAAGGAGGCTACAAAATGAGTGAAAGTCGCCCGAACTGGGTAACAAAGTTTCTTGCAGTTGTTAGGTATGAGATGTTTTGGAACATCCGAAAGAAAAAATTCATCGGAATGCTAATTGTCGCGTTTGCTCTCGCCACATTGTCGTTGGCCGCAGGCCACATCGTAAGCGCCATCACCGGCGAGCCCGTACAACCGAACCCGGATTTCGTGATCAATGCTAATTTGGGCTTAGGTGGATTTGGATTCTTCTTGTTTGCCATAGTAACTGTGATGAACACTATTTCAGCAGAGTTTGAGAGTGGAACCATTGTTCCGTTACTAGCTAAACCCGTGTCGAGGACCACCGTGTTTTTGGGCAAACTGTTTGCAGCCTTCCTAACGCTTTTGGCAACATACTGTTTTCTGATGATCTACATGATCGTAGCTGGCTTCGCCGTGTATGGACCTCAAAACAACCTGCATCTTGTTCCGCTATCTCTTCTCGGAGCTATTTTCAGCACTTTCATATGGATATCAATTGTTCTGTTGTTCGGCACACTCTTTAGGAGTTCCTTAATAGCTGCTCTTGGCCCCCTCGGCATCTGGCTTGGAACAACTATAATTGGTTCAATAATTGGGACGCTTGCTGGTCAAGGATGGATTCTCACCTACATTCCTGGTACTGGCAACTCTGGCTTTGCTAATGGAGGCCCACCTACACAGGTTGGTGCAATCGGAAATAGTATTTCAACAGGCACCGACAGCATAGGTCCAAACCTCATAAATTACATTCTGCATCCATCATGGGAAGTTACATACTATAAGATAAGCATAGGAGGCCCTGCTCAGGTTGGATGGGAACTGCTCTACTCAGAGCCTTTTTCCAACGTTATCTTAACATCAATTGCTGTAGCAATAGTTTACTTCATCGTCTTTATCGGAATCTCTTGGTATGTTTTCAGGCGCGCTCAAGTAACAGAATAAACCCGCAGAATATTATAGAACAAACTTCCATATACAATTAAATAAAAGAATATTCTCTGTTATAATAGCGAGTTGGAGGCTGAGGAATGAAGGAAAAAATTCTACTTTCCCTCTTGCTAGTTGCTATGACCACTTCCATCGCCATGGTTTCAGCGGCACCAGATTCAGCTAAATTCGGTGGTGAGGGCGAAGCCTTCGAGGAAATCATGCCTACAATGTTTAACAACACGAACAATGGGCTAATCATTCAATGGGCAGATTCGGAAACTTCACCACATCACATAGGAATAACGACGCCTCAACCTGGAACGCACGCCAACGAAAATGCTGCGGTTGAAGATTCAGGGCTTCCTGGCGAATCTGATGTGAAACCTAAAGCCGTCTGGGGCGCAAGCGCGAATCGAAAATAAGAACCATATTACTGAAAACCCTTCCTTTTTTTAACAATAATAATACAGTATTGATGCTCAAAACCAAGTCAATATCATGAATTGGTTTCTAAATTGAAAGAAGCAGTTGAGTTGTGGTGATGGGCCCGAAGG
>CAYFTS010000159.1:0-5043 GCA_964346135.1 uncultured Candidatus Bathyarchaeia archaeon
ATTAATCTAGACTTTGCAGACTTCAAGACAATCGTAGGAAAAGGCGGAGTAGCAGTGGTTGGCGTCGGAGAGTCAGATGCTCCCAACAGAGCAGAAGAAGCAGTTCAAAACGCATTAAGGAGCCCCCTACTTAACGTGGACTACGCAGGAGCCACAGGAGCCTTAATCCACGTTTCAGGCGATAATCAAATGACAATTGAAGAGGCAAACCGAGTTGGAGAAATCGTTACAGAAACAATGCACAACAATGCCTCCGTGATCTGGGGCGCCAGAGTAAACCCTAGCCTAGCGGGCATGTTGAGAGTAACGCTTGTAATGACTGGAGTTAACTCGCCACAACTATTAAGCGGGTTTGGAATAATGGAACCACAACTATTTGATATAGACCCTTGTTCAGAACCGGAGGAACCTTTGCCGATTGATTTAGGCCTAGATCAAATCGAAGACTTTGAATAGGCCTTTTTACATTCTCTTTCCTTCGGATTCGACACTACATTCATAAATCTAGTCTTCCATGGAATCGGTTTTCCGAATGGAACAGTTGCACCTTTCTTTATGGCATTAATGACTTCATCTACCTCTGAATCAGCATCGATAAGGGTGTAAGCGGTTCCAATATCAGATGGATAATGTGAATCGCTTCCAGCAGTTTGTGGAAGGTTAAGGCGAACAGCAAGTCTCCGACCTAAGTAGGTTGAGAGAAAGAAGGGAAAGGTTGATGAGTTAATCACCTCGATGGCATCAAAGTTTGAAGTTATCTGTCTTCTAATTCCTCCCTTATACATAGTGGTTGGATGAGCCGCCACTGCTATTCCACCCATATCATGAATGATTTGAATTGTTTCGAAAGGGCTTAACTTCGGAGGAACAGGAGTGGTTACGTTGAGGGCGAGAACGTGACCTCGCCTAGTGGAAACTTCGACGCCCGGTATTATTAAGAAATCGTGTTTTTTAGCGAGTTTAAGTGCTCCCTCAATGGAGTCATGGTCGGTGACGGCGACTCCGTCTAAACCTCGCTTCTTAGCGTAAACAACTACTTCCTTGAGGGTTGTCCCAGCGTCTATCGAGTAGCAGGTGTGAACGTGAAGGTCAATTTTAAGGGGCAAACTGTTCACTTTCCCGCGTTCAATCTCACCTTTTCTAACATAGCCTGCAGTTCTTCTTCAGTAGCCTCGATCTTGTGGAAAAGAGGCTCAGCCTCACTTATTTTGTGACCTGACTGGACGGGAAATGTTGCTTCGCTCCACGTTTGTTCATGGACTTTGCCTGACAAGTTAAGGAGTCTCCAAAGCTTCTCAGCTGTCAGAGGAATGAAAGGCTCAAGAGTTACAGCAAGAGCTTTGACAATTTGGACGGCCACATATAGAGCATTGGCAGATTCTTGCGGATTGGTTTTAAGGGTGTTCCATGGTTCTTTCTCATTAAGGTACTTATTTCCAATGTGACTTAGACGCATAACAACACGTAAGGCTGCTTGCAGTTTAAACGTTTCAAGATTTTTCGCAATTTTTTCCGTTCTTTTTTTCGCTGATTGCAGGGTGCGTTTGTCGCGCTCATCAAGTTTGCTGGGTTTAGGCACAGCACTGTCAAAGTGTCGGTTAATGAATGATAATGTTCGATGAACAAAATTGCCTAGAGTGTCATTAAGGTCAGAGTTCACCTTTTCAATAAAAATTTTCCATGAGAAGTTAGTGTCCTTTGTTTCAGGTCGAATGGATAGAAGAGTGTATCTCCAGTAGTCAACTGGAAAGAGTTGCAACGCCTCGTCAATCCACACGCCGATTCTTCGACTCTTGGAAAACTTTTGCCCCTCAAACTGCAAGAATTCGGTGGAAGCAACGTTCCACGGTAGAGTATAGTCCTCTCGAACCGCCAAGAGCAAAGCGGGAAATATGATTGTGTGAAAGGGAATGTTGTCTTTCCCTATGAAATAAAGCGATTTCGCATCCTTGTCGAACCAATATTCTCTCCACCTTTTCTTTTCTCCCTGCTTCTGAAAATACTCAATCGTGGCAGAAACATATCCTAAAACTGCTTCAACCCACACATACAGAGTTTTGTCTTCCGAACCCGGAAATGGAGCCGGGATGCCCCACTTGTTGTCCCTAGTAACCGCTCTAGGTTTCAGTCCCTCTTTTAGAAAATTCAAACTAAAGTTTCGAGCGTTCTCTGGCATCTGTTTGTTATTTTCAATATATTCTTGAAGCTGTTTAGTGAAGCCCGGCAAATCAAAGTACCAGTGGGTTACCTTCTCTATAATGGGAGTAGACTGGCAAATGGTGCAGTGAGGTTGGATGAGCTTAGTGGTTTCTAGGAGACGCCCACACTCTTCGCACTGGTCTCCACGTGCTCTCTCATAGCCGCAGTAAGGACATGTTCCCTCCACGAATCTGTCAGGTAGAAAGCGGTCGCATTTTGGACAGCGAAGCAACTCAGTTTCTTGAGTGAAAATGTAACCGTTATCTTGGATTTTGAGAAAATGATTTTGAACAAACTCCTTATGAACCGGGCTTTCAGTTCGAGTGTACTTGTCGAAGGAAATGCTCCATTTTTTGAGCAAATCCACGACTTTTTTATGGTTTTTATCGGTGAGTTTTTTAGGCGGAATCCCCAGCCGCACAGCTTCAACCTCAATGGGGGTTCCATGTTCGTCAGATCCGCTTACAAAAACGACTTGGTCTCCCTTCAGTCGGTAGTATCGAGCGACAACATCTGCTGATAGGATGGAGCCTACAATATTGCCCAGGTGAGGCACGTAGTTAATGTAGGGCCACGCTGAGGTGACCAGAATTTTGGCGAGTGTAATTCACCTCCAAGCTTCGATGTAGTCATAGTGTTGTTTATAACTCTACTACTTAAACTCAGCGGAGTGTGTTGTGTTATAGAGGATTTGAGTTAAAAAAGAGGGAGAGGATGTTTGAAGGTTACGCTGTTGCAGGTTGCATTTGAGTTGGTTTTCTCATCCAGACATAGGCCAGCCCTAGGATAACTAAGATGAGCAGTACAGTGTCGACGCCCATTAAGTAGAGTATTGGAGTCAGATTTGGGCTTTGGGTAACAGGTAATTCGATTGGGATAGTGATGATTTCATCCTTGTCGGCTGATTCGTCGCCCCATGCATATACAACATTAACATATGCACTTGAAAACGATGATAGACCTCGTCCTTCGGCGGGAACAGTAAACGTGAACTCGAAAGTCTCGGAAGTAGCATTTTCGGCAATCGCAACATCTATGTCTTTTAGGGTGTCATTTCCATCCCACTTGCCATTGTACCACCCAAACCATGGAAATATGACCGAAATATTCCTTATTTCTATAGGTCCAGGTCCCTCGTTTCTCACAGTCACATAAAGTTTTCCACTTTGACCATAAGTGTAGTAGGGCTTATTCGTTGACAAATAAATGCTTAAATCTGGGTCGGCTCCAGCAGTTATTGAAATCAATGAAACAGACAGAGACAACAGCAATATTACTATTGCTATAACGTTTTTCTCTCTCAAAGGGGATTCACCGAATGCGATGTTTCTGTGCATAATCTATTTAAAACTTACTCATTCAAAATTCACATTCGACTTCTAAACCAGACCTAAAACACATTTGGTCAGGACTGTACAAAATCGACGCAAAAAATTAAGTGATGCTCCAACCTAGACCCAAACCTTGGTTCAAATCTTTGTTTCTTACGTGAATCCGATAGTTCGATTGCAGATCATTTCAAAGTGCGAGGGTTAGGTTCACATACACGTTTATGTTCTACTTTTTTTGCGGCGGGTGAGATTGGAACGCTACCCATCCATAGGGAGATATCTCTCTCTTTCTTCCATTCTACACGGATGTACTTCGCATAATAATAAGATATTATGGAAGACAATTCTAGTTGACGCAACAACTTAAAATGTTGGATTTGTAGGTTAACAAACTATGAGAATGTGGATGGTTGACCCTAGAATTCTGTGTAGGCATCATTTGCTGGGGGAACACGCAGAAATTCACATGTTTATAGGAACTATCAGTCGCGGGAATTCTGTTAAAGGATATTTGGAGAAAGGTCTGCTTGAAGTTCATAGTTTGTACAACCGTCACGATGAACTAGTTAGAGAGATGAAACGAAGAAATTACAGACATAACTCCGAAATAAGTAAGAAATGGAAACAAGCTAGAATGTTAGGTTCCATAAACAGAAAGAAGAATCTTAAGCAACTCATCAAGCGTTGCTCCAGATGTAGGGAAAGATATGAACGCACGTCTACTTAGGTACAACTAGCTTGAGCGGACAACGATTGTTCTTACGAATAAAGCTATCATTATGAAAGCTACACCAATGATCCCTGTCAGAACAATACTTTGGTTTTCTATTTGTTTAGCGATAATTCCACCGAGAGCCCAGATGATGACTAGACTAAACGCAATGTCTTTTCGTGTAGAGATTACTGCAACTGTAATTATCAAGGCTACAATGATCATCAAAACAGTCCAAGAGACCTCACTAATTCCCCAGCCATCCCAACCAATTACGATTAGTGCAGCAGCAACATTAGCTATAGGTGCAACTGTAATCCAACCCAAGTAGACGCTAAAGGGCAAATGAACAGCCAATTTCTCTTTCAAAGGAACAGCCGATTGCCCTATTTGAAGACGTAAGTATATTGCAATTAGCGTACTCAGTAATGCAAACATTGGTAGTAGAGATAGAATGACTTGTTCATAGTGCCAAAGAAAAATCCATATAATATTTGCGATGCTGCTTAACACGAAGAAATAGCCAATTTTGGGGAAGAACGATTTTTCCCGTTGTCTTGGTAACGCCTGATAAACTACAAAAACCAGCAACAACGCATAGATTACACCCCATATCGAAAAAACGTATCCCGCAGGAGTAAACAAATTCGGATACAGATCGGATATCTCACCAGTAGTTTTACCGTTCAATGGTAGAATATTGCTTAGTGCATTTACTACAACAGTCATTAGAAATGCAGCAAAGTTGACTACTTGTAGAAAGACTACTTTCTTTGAGCTAATCACAATCATAACCAACCA
>CAYFTS010000160.1:0-19169 GCA_964346135.1 uncultured Candidatus Bathyarchaeia archaeon
AGATTCCCGTGCCTACTACTGTGAAGGTTACGTTGGCCAGGGTTCCTGGTCCAGATGTTGTGTAGGGTGGTAAATTTAAGTAGAAGAAGAAGGCACCCGACAGCGATATTGCGCCCTCAGTGTTGTTGATGAATAGCGGCGGTAGGAATACGGCCGTGGGATCTTTGTCTGCGGTGATTAGGTCGCCGTTAACAACTTCAGTAGCATTCAATACGCTTGGGTTGAAGGACAGATCGAACTGCCAACCCCAAACGTCACTTCCGTTATAGTCGGTTTTTATTGCTATTGTATAATTGTTGCCTGGAGTCAGTGTAGAGTTAACGGTGCTCGCTGGATCTATGTAGATAGCGGGGTATATCCCAGCGGAAACTGGTTCAACGTTAAATGCCAATGTTGACATGCCGGTTAATAGCAGAGTTAGCATTATTCCAGAAACTGCTTTTAACCTCAATTTTTCTTGCACTTTCCAGTTGTAACTATTGCAATAAGTCGTATTTTTCACTTTTGGAACAATCTTCTATAAGTCTAAATTAACCGACATGCAAAAATAGAGCTATCGTAGCATAACGCAACTTTGATAAATAGGGCTGTAAATAAGCGTCTGCAAACCAAAAAGAACAATGTAGTTAAGGGGTCTATAATAATGAGAATCATCCTAATAGGCTACGGTGTAGTTGGTCAAAGCCTAACCCAAATGTTCACCCAAAGAAAAACAGAACTCATCAAAAACTACGGCTTCCACCCAAGGATCGTAGCGATCACAGACAGAAGAGGAGCAGTCATAAACGCAAAAGGTCTAAACCTAGAGGAAACATTAGCCCTAAAAAAAGAAAAAGGCACAGTAGCCGCCAGTCCAGAACATGGACACCTAGGCATGTCAGCGTTAAACGTGATAGAAGACGTTGACGCAGAAACAATGGTGGAAGTAACTCCCACCAACATCAAAGATGGCGAACCAGGACTATCCCACATCAAAACCGCTTTCAAAACCGGAAAGCATGTGGTCACCACAAACAAGGGACCCCTAGCCTTAGCCTTACCAGCCCTAACCGAACTAGCCGACTACAATCAAGTCTACCTAAGATTCAGCGGAACGGTTGGAGGAGGAACTCCCGTACTTCACGCTGGCAAAAAATGCTTGATAGGAGACAAAATCCTCGCCATCCGCGGAATACTAAACGGAACAACCAACTATATCTTAACCCAAATGGACGAAGAAGGCATGACATTCCAACAAGCACTAAAAAATGCTCAAAAACTCGGATACGCCGAGGCAGACCCCACATTAGACATTGATGGAATAGACACAGCCAGCAAACTAGTCATCATGGCCAACTGGATAATGAACAAAAGAGTTACACTAAAAAACGTGAACATAGAAGGCATACGTAACTTCACGTTGGAAGCTCTAGACGAAGCCGCCAAAAAAAACAACACAATCAAACTGATAGGCGCCATCAACGAAAACCTGAAAGTAGCGCCCACCGAAATATCCCGACAAAACCCCTTATGCGTTAGAGGAGTACTCAACGCTGTTACTTTTGTCTCAGAATTCGCGGGCGAACAAACCATTATCGGGCGAGGAGCTGGTGGAATGGAAACCGCAAGTGCCATATTGAGAGACTTACTAGACATAAAACAAAAGCTATCAACTAAATTAATCACCTAATGTTTTGGAGAGAAAACAGCCATGAAGAAGATAGTTATGAAGTTTGGAGGCACTTCTGTAGGAAACGGTGAACACATCCAGCATGTAGCGAATCTAATCAACAGCTACGTTAATCAAAAACACAAAATCGTTGTTGTGGTCTCAGCTCTAGAAGGAGTAACAGATGATTTAATTGAAGCCGCAGAAAAAGCAAGAGACGGAAACCGCGACTATCTCCACGAATTCCTCCAAAAAACAACCGCAAAACACGTAACAGCCGCCAAAAAAGCCATTGAAAAAAAACCTATACAAAAGGATATAGAACAGAAACTTAAAGCAACCATTAACGAACTGGAAAACGTTTTAACAGGGATAATCTATTTAGGTGAACTCACTCCAAAATCAAAAGATTATGTTCTATCCTTCGGAGAAAGATTATCCACCTTAATCATATGGAGTGCCCTCCGTAATTTAGGGATAAAAACCAGATATTTCACTGGAAAGGATGTGGGAATCATAACTGACTCTAACTTTGGAGAAGCTAGTCCTCTGCTGAAAATGACTACGCATCAAGTTAAACCGAAAATTGAGTCATTGTTAGGGAAGGGAGTTGTTCCGGTGGTCACTGGTTACATTGCTGCAACTCAAAATGGTGAAATTACAACGTTGGGTAGAGGGGGGTCTGACTACACTGCCACTATTATTGCAACTGCGCTGGACGCTGATGAAGTTTGGATTTGGACAGATGTGGATGGATTGATGACTTCTAATCCAAAAATTATTCCATCAGCGAAAATTATACCTGAACTTTCCTTTCAAGAAGCAATAGAGCTGGCTGTCTTCGGAGCAAAAGCTATGCATCCAAGAGCTTTAGAGCCAGCCATGGAAAAGAACATACCTGTTAGGATAAGAAACACCTTTAACCCTGAAAAACCTGGGACTCTAATCGTTAAGGAACAGAAAATTAAGCCCAAAGACATAGTTAAGGCAATAACTCTGATCAAAGGTTTAGCGTTAGTTAACGTCAGTGGCGCTGGCATGATTGGCACTCCAGGAACAGCTGCAAAAGTTTTTGACATACTCGGAAAAAACAACATTAATGTCTTAATGATTTCACAGAGCGCTTCAGAAGCGAACATTTCGTTCATACTTCAAAGGGAAGTGTTGGAAAAGGCTGTCAGCACGTTAGAAATCGCTCTTTTAGGCAGAGGCTTAATCCGCAAAGTGACCGCGGAAGACTATGTTTGTGTGGTAGCGGTGGTGGGTGCTGCTATGAGGGGTACGCCTGGCGTTGCTGCAAGAGTGTTTGGAGCCGTTGCGGGTAGAGGAGTGAATGTGAATATGATAGCGCAGGGGTCTTCTGAACTTAACATATCATTCGTGGTGAAGGAAGTAGATGGGGAAGAAGCTGTTAGGGCAATTCATGAAGAATTTAAGCTGTGAGAGAGCCTAGTTTCTACTTGTATCTCTTTTGTCTTCGTTTTCTCTTCCGCTTTTCGCGGCGCATCCGTTTCTTTTTCCATTTTTTACGGATGTTAACCTACGCTCCTATATGATTCCTTTAAGCTTACGCAAAATAGTTAGGCGCAACTTTTAAGGCTTACTCGAATGGTAACGTGAAGCTTCCAATCAGCCCCACCATGCATGAGAAGTGAGAGCGGTATCAGTATTGTTTGTGAAACTGCTTTAATCATCACTTTCATGACACTCTTCAGAATAACTATTACAATAACCAATATTTCTCATTTATGAAACAATCTTCTATGAATCTAGAATGAGAAAACACAGCGAAGGTAACATCGATAACTCTGCTGTTATTACTTAGCACACAAACGCAGATGTCTATCTTGGGGCTATTTAATAGGATAACTAGATATGCAGGAGCATTGCTAGCGGTGGAACTGGAAGGAAGAGACGCACATACACGGCGAGGATTAACATAAGAATTGAAAGGATGACCAAAATGTAGTCAGGGTTCTTCAGCGTGAGCACGTAAAGGTTTGTGCGCTTCTCAGTGGCGCCCCAAGCTCGAGACTCCATTGCTTCTGCAAGCTCAAGGCTTCTGCGGATGGCATTAACGATGAGCGGAATGAGAAGGGGAATATAATTCTTTATTCTTTTTATGAAATTTCCACGTTCCAACTCCAGTCCTCTAGCCTTCTGAGCATCCATAATTGTCTGCGCCTCATCAGCTAAAACAGGAACAAACCTAACAGCGGTGGTGAAGGCGAAACAAAACTCGTATGGCACATGACTTTGCTCTAACGCTAAACCAAGATGGTCAGGCGACGTGGTGAGGAAGAAAATGGAGAAGGATTCCACCAACACAAGGAAGCGCAGCGTCATGGCAAAGGAATATTCTAAAAGAAGCGCAAGAGACTCGTAGTTACCAGATATAAACTGGAAAATAAAGTTGAACGCAAAAATAAAACCTGCTAGAAACATCGCTCCCCTCATGGATCGAACCCATTCTCGTTTAACACCTGCCACCAACACGAACGGCATCTGAACAAAAAATAATACAATGAGAGGCAATAACTCGGGGTTCTGGAGAGTTCCTCCAAACATAATTGCCATCACAAACAACACACAGACGTAGAAGAACTTCACTCTCGGATCCAATCGGTGGATAGGTGATGAAACTCTTCTAAATTTTAAGCCTTCAAAAAAACTCACTATTTAACCTCCATGAAATCAAGTAGAACCTTTTTCGCCTCATGAACATTAATAACGTCAGTAGGCAACCCCAAACCCGCTAGTTCCATGAAAATTTGAGCGATCTGCGGGAGCACAATAGAAGCTTGGGTCAGAAGATAACGGTTAGTAAGTATCTGTTTGGCACTGCCCTCAGCCAAAATCTTTCCCTCAGCCATCAACACAATCTTAGGATTACATTCCGCCACGAATTCAACATCATGCGTAACTATGACCACGGTTTTTCCTTGAGTAACCAACTGATTGACAAACTGTTGCAACCTATTCTTTTGTTTCTGATCTTGACCAATTGTTGGCTCGTCAAGAATAATCACCTTCGGGTTCCAAGCCAGAACAGATGCCAAAGCAACCCGTTTTCTCTCCCCGCCACTGAGCATAAAAGGCGAAGTTTCACGGTACTGTTTCAAATCTAAAAGATTGAGAGCCCAAGTGACCCGTTTCTTGATCGTGTTTTCCTTAAAACCAAAGTTCTTAAGAGCAAAAGCAATCTCATCTTCAACCGTTTCACAGAAGAGCTGATGATCAGGATTTTGAAACACAAACCCAACCTTTCTGGCAAGAGTAGCCACACTTGCCTCTGTAGTGCTAACACCATCAACCACAACCTCTCCTTTCGTCGGCTTCAGCAACCCATTAAAATGCTTCACTAGCGTTGTTTTACCAGCGCCGTTCTGACCCATTATAGCAACGAATTCGCCATTCCGAATCTTGAGAGAAACTCCATGTAAGGCTTCAACGCCACTCGGATAAGTGAAAGAAACATCTTTGACCTCAATCACGATTCAGAACCTCCTTAAGAATTTGAGTTGCTTCCTCCGAGGTGATTGGAACCTTGCCTAGCTGTATTCCACTTTTTTCGAGAATTTGATAAAGTCTGGTTGATTTGGGGATGCCGATGCCCATCAGTCTGGCTTTCTCCAACTTAAAAATCTCTCGAGGCTTGCCGTCCAGCATCACTCTTCCTTCATCCATGATGATAACGTGATCAGCGTATCTCGCAGCCAAGTCCAGCCTATGTTCAACTAGAACAACCGTTATGCCCAAATTCTCATTCAACTCATTAATCACTTCAAAAATTCTTTGAGCACCCAAAGGATCAAGGAAGGAAGTAGGCTCATCAAGCACCATCACGTTCGGCTGCATTGCAAGTACAGATGCAATGGCAACTCGTTGTTGTTGGCCACCTGAAAGCTCATGGGGTGCCCTTTCACGAAGATCTTCTATGTCAGTTGTTTGGAGAGCCCAATCCACTCGCTTTTTGATTTCATCCCTAGGTACTCCTAAATTTTCAAGCCCAAAAGCCACGTCCTTCTCCACAGACAACGCGAAAAGCTGATTTTCTGGGTTCTGAAAAACAAGTCCAACATGTCGAGCGAGTTCATAAATTGAATGTTCGTGCACATTGAGACCTGTAATTAGAACATTACCCTCAAGTTTTCCGCCGTAAAAGTGAGGAACTAAACCGTTGAAGCATCGGCAAAGGGTCGTCTTTCCACAACCGCTTGGACCGGTGAGAACCACAAACTCTCCTCTTTCAATGGTTATGGACACGTCTTCAAGAGCCCGTTTTGTTCCACTGGGATATGTGTACGTTAAACCTTTTGTTTCGATGACTGACAACTTCTAGTCCTGCTTAATATAGTGGCACAAATTTCTCCCATAAAAGAGTAGCTACTCAAAAAGAAGTATCCAGTTGACTGGCTAAACCTAACTAAACTGCGTCTAAAATGAAAAAGTTACTGGTCAAGATCAACCACTTTCACGGTCAAAATTGACATGTTCATTTATAATTTATACATAGTTCCATCACAGAAAAGTTCCAGAACTCGTTAAAGATTCATAAAAAATTTCCAAATCAAGAGCGCAATTCTTAAAGACTAATCGAAAACATTTTAGTAGTGATACAGCATGGTTAGGGGATTCTGCTCGGGATGTGGAAGGGAAATTGGAGGGTTTTTGAAACCCACAGCGTGGGAGTGCTCCCGATGCCAAAAAATATTTTGCAAGGATTGTTGCCCAAAGGTTGGTTTGGTGTTCAAAAAACCTGCTTGTCCAGAGTGTGGAATTGAATTGAAGAAGTGAAATAAAAAATGAGTGAGACTTTAATTCCAATTGTGTACCAATTAGGCATAGGCGGTATCGGCGGATTTTTCGTGGGATATACGGTTAAGAAGATTACTAGAATCGCGATAATTATCGCAGTTGTTGCATTTTCCTTTGCATATTTAGCTTTCACGAAGGTGATCAATATAGATTATGATGCGTTGCTGAAACTAGCAGGTCTAGCCGATCCAGTGGTGGGGCTGCTAGCACCTTTCCTATCCGCTTTTCCGTTTTTAGGCAGTTTTATTGTTGGACTCTGGTTTGGATTTAGGAAAGGGTAAGCTAATCGTTCAACTATTTCTTTTAAACTTCTGTCTCAAAATTCTCACACAGCGCTTAAGGGCGAGATCCACATCTCCTACTCCATTAGCTCCAGCTGAAGTTGAGTGTCCACCGCCCATGCCGTGAAGATAGTCACCAAGTGGTTTAGCTACATCCCGACCCAAATGTATACCCGTTTTTTCGTAGAAGTCGCGACTAGCTCTCAAGCTAACTTGAAGCTTCTCTCCTCTTTGACCCACAATAACCGCCATGTGAGCTCCCAGCCTAATCAAGGCTCTCGCTGCTGATGCTTGATAAGCACCAACATGGGATAACGCGATTAGCCATTCATTCATCTTTTTGAGTTTAACTCGTTTACTCGCCTTAAGTCGTGCTATGCGTTCTGATAGGTCTATTGGTAAAGAAAGCAGAGGTAGGGTTTCTTCAACGTTCAACCCTGCGTCTATGAGGTCGGCTACGGTCTTAAATGTGGCGGAGCTAGCTAAAATGAAGTGTCTAGTGTCAAACGCTATCCCGAGGAACAGTGCTTTAGCTTCATCTTTCGTTGGCTTAACCTCAGCTTCTCTAAACAGTTGGTACACAATTTCGCAGGTGGATGATGCTTTTTCATCAGTCAAGCTTACTGTTACAAGGCGTTCTGTATCTGGGTGACTTGCGTGATGGTCAATCACGACGAGTGGGGAGTTTGATGCTTTGATCTGTTCACTCCACTCGTCAAGCTGTTGGATAGTGTTTGTGTCCAGCAACACGACTAAGTCTGCTTTCTCAATATGCGGTTGTGCTGTTAGCTTTATGGGCAACGATTTCAACAAGAATTTGGAGAGCCTGCTGAGTCCTTGAGCCGCTGATATAGTAACTTTCAGTTTGGGTTGCAGACGTTTAAGTAGTTGGGAGAACGCAAATGCCGCGCATACAGCGTCTGGGTCAGCATTATGATGGCATAAAAGAACAGCCAGTTTTGCGTCAGATTTGTCTATGAGTGTTGTTATTTTGTTGATTTGCATGCAAACTCACTTAAACACTTTTCAATGGATGTGAAGGCTTTTTTGATGGTTTCGTTAGCCAATTTTTTCACATCATAGTTTTTCATCAGAGGCGACAGGGCAATCTCCACATCAACGTTTACGGAAACTGGTTTTGTTCCTTCGGTTTCAACGGTTATGTTGAGCACAGAGATTCTGCGGGAGGGAACTTTTGACAAGACGTGTTCTCTTGCTGTCTTCTCTGCAACCTCGCAAATTTCTTCCATCTGCTCGGAGGTAAGTTCTGGTATGCTCATTTGTTTCAAAAATTTTTCCACTCTAAGGTGGGGGTGAAACTGGGCGTAAATCCTGTTGAAGCTTAGTTTGCAGGTCCTTCACTTGGGTTCGCAGACGTTCTTCCTGTTTGCCTAACACGTTGATTCTCATGTTAAGGAGTTCCTTCTGTTCCTTCAACTCTTTAGTCACTTTTGTTTTCTTTGACTTCACTAGAAGCGAGCCAACGGACTTGTAAATGACAGCTTGCTTAGTAAGTTTTTCTAACTCGCTTAAAGCTTGTTCAGTTTCGGTGAGCCCTAATTCAAGCTGTTGTTTTTGTGTTAACACTGACTGCAGCGTCTGTTGCAACTGCTGAAGTCTCAGCAATCGCTGTTGAACTTGGGGCGGGAGTTTCGAAATTTCGTTGCTCATCTTGTTTCCTCCATAACTACTCACATATTTCTTTTCTGAACTCAGCATTAAGGGTCAAGCTTTAATTAAGTGTTTTCAATTTGTTCCTTGCTCATAAGAATCTAAAACTAGACATGAATCATTGATAAGATTGATCCAGCGAAGGTAAGAGTTCACAGCAGCTCGTAAAGCGGAAGTGTCTGACGCCTCAAAACTCAACGTTAAAACAGTGCCCACACCGTCCACTTTCACTCTAGAGCGAAAAGAAGCCGGAGTCTTGGTTTCAGGCTGCAATGCACTCAACACGATTTCTAAACGTCTTTCAGACGGAAAATTCAGGCGTATAATAGCGTGAGACTTCATTTTTTGATTTCCCACGCCACATGTGATAAGGTAATACGAGGACCATTTTCAACAGTCTCAGGAAGAAACAGGAACGTGACTTGAGCGCGATGCAAATCATTTGTTGAAATGTGCATCGATGTCTTGAACTTTGAAACCGCCTCATCCATTTGAGACAGTGGAACGTTTAGAAAGTTCGATAAAGACTTCGCTATCCTCATGATTTCATTAGAATCTTCGGATGACGCAGTTATGATAAGTGAACGAACAGGTTTAGTCTTTGCCCTATTAAATTCTCTTTGAAGCTTTATGCTTGCGACGTACATTATAGGAGGAACAAGCACTAAACCTTCTTGCCTTATCTTGAAAAGTTCGATTTTTCCAGGCCCACTCTTCCATCGGTCAACAATAACAACTCGGTCAGCATCAAACTCAAGAGCCTTCTCAGCTATCCCGTCAAGACTCAGCTTACCCCGATTAACTCGCACAACATCGGGGATAGAACGAGCGAGGTCACGACAAAACGTTCGTATTCTTGCTGTTGGCCTCCGAGAAGTTGTTAACAACAGCACTCTATTTTTCCTCTTCCAGAGGCACTTCCACGGTTGGCAAGCCCTTAGCAGTTCGCTTTGCTACGATGCCCAATTTTGTAACTGGAACATAGGCGCCGCCAGTGAAGGTGAAGCCGCATTTTCTGCAACTCCATACGCCAACGCTTTTTCTTCGAACTGACTCGCTGCCACACTGAGGACACTTGTGGGCCTTCTCCATTCCTGAAATGACTTCAACATATCGCTTTCGGACAGTTGAGCCGTAGCGGGCTCCAAGTCCTCTTGTTGAGCCCACCTTCTTCTTTCGCTTTCGACTGCCCATTCAACCTTTCACCACGCGCTTTCGCAGTTCCTCACCTTTAGTTTTAGCTATTTTCGCAGCTTCTAAAATCTGTTGTGTCGTGAAATAGCCATTACCACCCTTTTGTAACGCGCAGATATTTCCGTCTTTGTTTGTGGTTATGGTGAGCCTTGCATCCATAACCTGCTCCTCCTCTAGCATTGGGTCCACGATAAGTTTGTCATTTATCTTGGCAAAAGTCACAGCTATGGGGTAGTCTTTCACTGGAAGCTGAGTGTAACCTGGCTTCACCTCAATTTCACCTTCTTTCACCGCATACTTGAACATCTTGGTGTTGAGCAAAGCGGCTAATGCCGCCAAAGCTGAAGCATCTATGAGATTTCCATCGTGATTGAGAACGTAAATGTCGACAAAGACGATGAAAACCTTTTTTCTAGGCTCCACACATAACTCCTCAAGAGCAATCGTCTTTGACTCTCGTATGCCTCGGTCAACAATTCTCGCAAGTTCCACAGCGTCTTCATTAGGTGGTCCTGGTTCAAATGAGGGTGAAGCGAGGGGCGCCAGTTCAGCGTTCACGGTTAGGACTCCCTTATCTGGTACATCGGGAAACGGTTCGCCAACATCAATTTTTATCCCTACTAACACCTCGGTTTTGCCTAGGCGCACGCTAGCGGAACCCTCAGCGCGTCCAGCGACTCCTGTCTCTAGTTGGAATTCACGATGGTCAGTTAACCCTCGTCCGTCCAGTCTCTTTCCTTGGGAAACCAGCTGAGCGATCTGTTTCTGTTTAACGCGAATGATGATTGGAGTTTTCATTCTTTAGCTTCCTCCTCAACCGTGATGTACTTCGCTTTTAAAGCGTCTTTTTGAAGTTTGTATATCTGTTTGCAACCTTCTACCGCCATGTTTACAAGTTGTTCAAACTCTTCAAGCGTTACTTTTCCATCCATCTGAAGCAACGTTACTGCGTTTAAGGAAGGTATCCATGCTAAGGGCAGGTCCGCCTCACCCTCCTTATCTTCAACATCATTCAAATCCAGCACCAAATGTCCATCAACCTTCCCAGCTGCACATGCTGCTACCAAATCCCGCATAGGTATGCCTGCGTCAGCCAGTGCCAAAGAACCAGCTGTGAGGCTCGCGCATCTTGTTCCACCGTCGGCTTGTAGAACTTCAATGAACAGTTCGATAGAGGTTCGTGGGTAGTATTCTATGAAGATGGCGGGTTCAAGGGCTTCTTTGATCACTTTTGAAAGCTCTACTTCTCTTCTTGAGGGTGCAGGCGACTTTCTATCTTGAACTGAAAACGGTGCCATATGGTAGCGGCACCGAAGCAAAGCTCGATCTGAAATGGCTAAATGTTTGGGGTGAACTTCCTTTGGTCCATACACTCCAGCGAGAATCTTGTTTTTTCCCTGTTCTATGTATGCAGAGCCGTCAGTGTTGTCGAGAATACCAACTTCTAGCTTTATAGGTCTTAACTTGTCTACTTCTCTTCCATCTATCCGAACACCTTTTTTATCTATTAATTTTTCATTTTTCTTCTTCTTTGACATGTTCAACACCTCTTTTTTTATTTCTAATCATTTCAGTTACGCGATCCGTTAACCCGATCGTATGGGCTTCCTCTTCGATTTTGCGAATAGCCATAATAGCAAGTTGTTCATCTTCAAGAGACTTCCCGCTAACAAGAATTACGCCGTTTTGACCAACAGTTATCTGGCAACCCGTTTCTTGTTTCAACATAGTTATCATTGAACCTTGTCTTCCAATAACCCGAGGAATCTTCGTAGGAACGATCTCAATAATCTGTCCACGCTTGACCTTTCCGAGACCAAGGTCACTAACGGTTAACAGAGGATCGCGTGTTCGGTCATAGGCAACTATTTTAGCTATGACAAGGTCGCCTACGTCAAATATGGAGGACAACTCGTCTCTCTGGGGCTTAAACGGTCGGTTAAGAGCATCTGAGGCTCGAAGCACTGCTGGGTATGGCGCCTTGATGTCTAATAGCCATACTCCCAGAGAAACTTCAGTCACTTTTCCTATGACCAAATCTCCAATGAACGGAACGTAAAATGCTTTCAGAGCGACCACAGAGACTCTACGATTGCCATAATCAACAAGTCCAACGCGTGTGGCGTAAATCTTGCCATTTTCTTTGTATGTATTGTCACCAGCCAAGTAATTGTTTTCCGCCAGCAAATCTCCAGGAGTTACAATCTGTTTTCTTTCGTAGAAAGTAGGCAAATTCATCACCTTTCATAATAAAGATTTAATTATCTAACCATTTTCGCTTCAAGTTTACCCCGAGTCATATCTCCAAGCTTTTCCAGAAAGGGACCATAAAGTCCAGCGGGCAGTTCCACAACTGCGAACCATGATCCATCAGCCCGCCATTCTTCACGTTTGATGATGCCGAATCCCTTAGCGGTTCCGTAAACTTTACCTGCATGTTCAGGTGGGATATGGATGGCAACGGAGACTTTCTCCATTTTGAGGGGTAGAATTGGGCGCAAGAGCTTTACAATCTCTTTTGCTTGTTCCTCAACTTCTTTATAGGGATCAATGGAGAAGTGAATTTGTTCCATCGCTTGCTCTATGCGTATAGGGGGATGGGGAAGGTTTGTTTTTGGGTCAACGCATTGGCGGGATATGAAGGCAATAATCCGTTTTCGTTTGTCTTCGATTAATTGTTTTCGTTGCTCAGTGGTTAACTGTAGTGTGCCTTTCTTCAGTATTATGCTAGCTATCTTAAGAGGATCTGTGGTTCCGAAAACTTCAGAGAGTTTATCTTCCGAAGGCTTTAACCCTTTGTTAGAGTCTGTGAAAACGGTGTCAGTCACCAACACTTCAGAGATCGATTTGACTTTCCCAAGTCTATAAGAAAGAGCTGGTTGCGGTTTGACAAGGATCTCGAAGTGTTCTCCTTCATGGGTTAAACGCGCAACTGTAAACCGCTCATTCATTGGGCTCCACTGCCTTGGAGACCCTTCTTGTAGCCTTCAATTTCCTCATCGCTAAGCATTCGAAGCCTTTTTGTTGCAGTTGGGATCACAGCTAACTTGAATCTCAGTGCTTCTCCTCTTGCTTCAAGCGCCTTAACCAGACATTTCGCGGCGAGTTTGATTGTCTCATCAAGTTTCAACTCTTCCTTATATTCTTCTTTTAAGATAGCTTCAACCGTTTCGCGACCAACCCCTACCGCAACAGCTTTGTATCCTCTGTAGGAGCCGCTTGGATCCGTTGAAAACACTCGGTTTCCTGTTTTGTCTATGCCACCAACGATGATTGAAACTCCGAATGGTCTGACTCCAGCGTGTTGAGTATACAGTTGTTTTATGTCTCCGACGCGCTTTGTTAGAATCTCCACATCGATGGGTTCATCATACATTAATCGGTTGCTCTGAGAGTAAACTCTTGCTTGGTCGATGAGAATGCGGGCGTCGGATCCCAAACCGACAACCGCAGCGCCTAGATGATCATCTATCTCATAAAGTTTCCAAGTGAATTGTGGGTCTTGTAGTCTTGTTTCAATTTTCTCTTCCGCCCCCAATACAATTCCTTCGGAGCAAGCAATTCCCAATATAGTTGCTCCACGATTCACCGTTTCGAGGGCGTATTCAACCTGAAAAAGGCGCCCATCTGGGGAAAATACTGTTATGGCTCGATCATAAGCCCCGGGCACCGCAAACACACTCATTTCCTCACCTCGCTAATCTAACGTATCTTGCTTGTTCAGTTGTAGAGAAGCCGATATAAAACAGTTATGCAGAAAATTTAAAGGAAAGAGAATAATGGATACATGAAGAAGAAAAGACGACTGAAGTGGTATTGAAAATGGGTTATGGAGAAGCATGGAATGTGTTGGCTGATTTGATTACTGAAATTCGGAAGAAAGGAGAGACCATCCCAAAACATGTAATGAACGATTTACACTCTGCCAAGACCCTGATACAGATTCTCAAAGTCGATCCCACACACGTTGAAAATCTCCCAAGGATTGAGATGTACCTGGAAAACGTGGAATCACACCTCATATTCACAGCACAAGAAAAATTCAGCGCAGACTACGTTGAACAATGGATGAAGAAGCTAGAAGAGGCTAGAAAGGCTCCTGAGGATGAAGAAAAAGCCCCACCGAAGTTTGTCGCGGGAGTCCCACGTGGTGAACATTGGGTGCGAATTCAAATATCAGAAGAAACTTCCAAGAGTGAAATGGAAAGATTGGCTAAGGAAAATGGCCTTTCCTACAAAATGCAAAAAAACGGGTATATGATCGTTTATGGTGACGTTAAAAAAGTCAAAGAATTTGTTAAAAATGTTGCAAAAAAGTTTCAGATTAAACGAAAACAGGAAAGAGTGTAGAAGCTTCGTTTGCACAAGAGTTAAAACTACTTTCTATAATATTTTTCTAGAAGAAGCCCAAAAACGATTAGGTATAACTCTTCAAGTCTAAATCACGGAGAGGGTGTTCAAAAAAATGCCGCATATTAAGAAAATTGAAATCAAGGGCTTCAAGTCCTTTGGTCCAAAAACTGCCACCATCTTGATAGACAAAGGTTTCACTGTGCTTACAGGCCCAAATGGCAGTGGTAAAACAAACATTGTGGACGCCGTCTTATTCGGATTAGGCGAACTGAGTGCTAGAAGGCTTCGCGCTGAAAGTTTCGCAAAACTCATATTTCATGGATCCCCGGAAGTAGGGATGGAGAAGGCTAAAGGAGCGAAGGTTGTCATTCAATTTGACAATTTTGACAAACGTATACCTGTGGACACTAGCACAGTAACCATTTCTCGCGAAGTCCACAAAAATGGTCAAAGTATTTATCGGCTTAACGGAAGGAGAATTTCTAGAAATCGCATCATTGACATATTATCCATGGCTGGGATTAGTCCCACCGGACATAACGTGATTGTGCAGGGGACAATTACGCGCATGGCTGAGATTTCTCCTCATGATCGCAGAAAAATGATAGAGAGCATGATTGGGATAGCTCAGTATGATGCTGAAAAGGCTGAAGCCGAAGAGAAGCTTCGAGCCGCCGAAATATCTATTCGAACCGCTATGGGTCGAGTGGATGAGGTGCAGAAGAGAGTAGATGATTTAGAGAGGGAACGAAACGAGCTGCTTCGCTATGGTTTCATTCAAAATGAAATCAAGCGGTTCGAAGCAATGAAAGTTTCCCACGAGCTTTTAGAAACTGAACGAAAAATACATGATTTATCATCAAACGCCGAAGAGGTTAAAGATAAAGTTGAAAACTTAAGGCAGCTGAGAGAAGAGCAAAGGTCTCAACGTCGCGGAATCGAAAATGAATGGAGACAACTCAGTACAGAAAAAGTTGAAGAGAGCGGAACCCGCGTTCTCGAAGTTCAAATCAAGATAGGTGACATAAAATCGAAGTTAACCGAACTCGCAACAAAAACAGATGCAGGGACAGCAAGCCTTGAAGGGCTTAGAAGAGTGAAAGAAAACAACAGTCAACAACTTGAAGCTATCAAAAATGAAATTGTTGAAAACCGCAAACAAATTCGAAAACTGAAACGAGCGTATGATCGCTTATCCGAGGATATCAAGACTAGACAATCCCAGCACGATGCCCTTCAAAACGAAACTGCACAGCTTTGGGCAAACTTAGGTGAAAACAGCGCAAAAATTCGTCAGATTGAAAAACGAGTGGATAAGATTCAACAAAGTCTCCTTGATGTTCGAAGCGACTACGTGCAAAGTAAAACGAAAATTAGGACTTTGTCAGGTAGGCTGCATGATCTTAGCGCCCGCAAGGACCGATTTGCATCTACCCTTAATGAACTTAAAACGTCCCTTAATGAACTTAAAAACGTTCAAAGGGAGCAGAAAAATCGGTTTAAGAGTTTGCAACAAACTCTGGACCGAAAAGCCATTCAAAAAGACTCCATAGCAAAGGAGATTACACAGGCGGGAAAGATCGCAGAGTCAGCTAGAGATGCAGTAGTAGAATTTGTCACTCAACGGGAACTCGCTGAAACCGTTGCGGGTGAAGAGAAAGCGTTAAGAAACATCGAAGAACTTGGGGAGCTCGGCGTGATCCCCGGAGTTTACGGTCGATTCAAAGATTTGATTAAGGTAGGGAAGCCTTACCGGCAAGCGATGGAGGCGGCGGCAGCTGGTTGGCTCAACTCTATTGTTGTTAAAGATTTTGATGCAGCCTTCACGTGTGCTGAGACGCTGAAACGCTTGAAACTCGGCAGAGTGAAGATTATTCCACTTGAAAATTTGCCAGTTAAATCCATTAGTGCCACAGAACTCAGAGGAGTGAGAGGAGTCGCCTCAGAGTTTGTTAAGCGTGAAAAACAGTATGAGCCAGCAGTAATTTTCGTTTTCGGAGACACCTTGATAGCAGAGAATGATAAAGCAGCCATTGCCGCTTCTCGCAATGGTTATCGTGCAGTCACAGTTAACGGAGACCTCTACGAAGCTGGTGGCGGAATAGAAAGCGGATACTACCGATCTCCAATCGATTTCTCCACGATCATTCCAAGCGAGTCTGCTGTCAAAAGCTTAGAGGACGCTGTGAAGACTCTTCAAGAACATTTGACGCGGAGAGGAGACGAGATGTCCACTTTCGAAGAGGAAATCGCCAAGACTCGAGTGCAAATTGTTCGTCTAGCTGAAGCCATCACTACTCTTGAAGGCGAAATCACGCGAATACGCAGAAGCATCATGCGGACTAAGCGTAACATGAAGCGTATTGATGGACTTGCTCAACGTACTCAAAGGCGGATTGAAAAGGAAAAGACAAGTGTGGAGCTTCAAAAGTCACAACGCAAGGCTCTTCAAAAGGAGATACAAGAGTTAAACAATGAATTAACTAGCCTACGACAGAAAACGGACCCTGCTAAAATTCAGGAAATGGAGGTTCAGCGAGAAACTTTAGGCGAAGAACTCATAGAGTTGAGGCAAAGGCTTGGTAGCGTGGAAACCGAACTGGCAACTCTCCGGTCTAAATTTGAAAACGTTCTCAAATTAGCTTCAGATAACATTAAAGTTCAGCTTAGAAAAGTGAGTGGGCAACTCTCTATTGTAGAAAAGGAGGTTGAAGAAGCGACGGAACAAAGGGAGGCGCTAGAGAAAGAGTTGAAAGAACTTGAAGCCTCTAAAGAAGAGCTTTCTCATTCAATTTTAACTGCCAGAAAAGAAGTGGGGAAGTTCACATCTCAAATTGACAACATCGACAAGCATCTGCGTCGACTAGACGCTGATTACGAACGAGTTGAGGAACTGCACAATCGGCTTCAGCTTGAACTTCAAACACTTCGGTTACAGGCAGATCAACATCGTCATCGACTGATGGAAATTGGTTGCGAGGAACCTGTAAAGGTTTCGTCAGATCAGCTCACAATGGCAGAGTCATCACTCAGGTTGATGCGGTTAGAGGTGGAGCGTCTCGGAGCCGTTAATCAATTAGCTCAGTCCCACTACGCTGAACAGGTTTCAAGATACAAAGAGTTATCCGTGCGTATGAACGAATTGGAGCGAGAAAAACAAGCCATAATCTCTTTCATGGATGAAATTGAACGGAAAAAACGCAAGATTTTCATGGAAGCCTTCAACAAGATAAACGAAAAATTCGCTGAGTATTTTTCGAAACTTACTGATGGCGGAGAAGCCGCGCTAAAGTTAGATAACCCCGAAGAGCCGTTCGCTGGCGGGATGGACATGATTGTTCAGTTCCTAGGTAAGCCTCCAATACCTGTGAATGGAGCCAGCAGCGGAGAGAGGTCTGTAGCCGCTGTTGCCTACATATTTGCTTTGCAAGACTTCTCACCCGCCGCTTTTTATTTGTTTGATGAAGTTGACGCGCACTTGGATGCTTTTCACGTGTCTAGGTTGGGTGAGTTATTGGGTGAAGAGTCGGCGAAATCTCAGTTTTTGGTTATCACTTTGAAGCCTGAGATGGTTAGCAAAGCAAAAAGTGTCTACGGCGTGTATGAGCACAAAGGGGTCTCCCACGTGGTTTCAACCGTGTTTAAGGAGGCTGCCTAGTGTCCTCACCAACTGGTAAACCTTTTTATTTTCAGCCTCCATTGAACGTGCTTTTTGAACTTCATAAGCTGAAAAAAATAAGGCCGTGGGATGTGAACATATCTTTTTTGTTGACTTCCCTCTTAGAAGAAATGGAGAAGAGAGGAGAAGTTGATTTCAGAGCTTCAGGGATGGCGCTTGATTCGTCTTCCACCATATATCTTATGAAATCAAAACTTTTGTTAAAACTGGAGGAGCCTCCTGCTCCCTCTAAGCCTCCACCAGGCTTTCTTCCTCCGCCTTTGTTCCTTCCTCTTCGTTACGAGTTGACTTCTACGACTGTTCAACATTTGTTGAAGGCGTTGGATGAGGTGCTTAAGGGTGAACATATACTTACTTTGAAACCGCGTGTGGAGTCTATGCTGCCTCCTCCACCGGAGCTTATTCCTTCGGTTGATTTGTATTTAATGGAAATTGAGAAGATGATGGAGGAGCTGTATAGTTCTATTCTGCGGTTTGCTGGTGAAGGAAGATTGATCACTTTTTCTAAGTTCACGGCTGGAATGAAAAGGTTGGAGGCTGTTAAAACCTTTATCATCCTTCTCTTTCTCGCTCAGACTGGTAAAGCCAGCCTATGGCAAGAAGAAGATTTCAGCGAGATTTACATAACCCTCCGTGAGGATCCACCCATTGACGGATGAAGAACAGGGATCATCTGGACTTTTTGAACAGGAAAAAACAAGGCGCATGTTGTCTCTAATAGAGGCAGCGCTTTACGTGGCTGGTCGCCCGTTGGATTTGAAGACGTTAGGATCTGTGATTCACAGCCGCTCTAAGAGGAAGATCAGGAGGCTTACAACCACGCTTATGAAGGAATATGAAAATCGTGACACTGCTCTTGAAATTATTGAGGTTGAGGATGAACGATTTGTTTTGCAGCTAAAGGCGGAGTACACGCCAAAAGTTCGAAGATTGGCAATAAGGCCGCTACTCAGCGTGGGTCCATTGAAAACGCTGTCTTACATTGCTTATCGTCAGCCTGTGCCTCAAGCTCAAGTCATTGACGTGCGGGGGCACCACTCCTATAATCATCTTAAGCAGTTGGAGGAATTGGGCTTGATTGAGCGGGAAAGAGCTGGGCGAACCAAGATCATACGTACCACTGAGTTTTTCGCTGATTACTTTGGTTTAAGCCATGATTTACGGGGTATGAAGAAACAGCTCAAAAGTATATTTGAAGAACTCGTTCCATCAGAGTAGATAAGCTTATATGTTGAGTTTTTGGTAGTCTCAACGAGATTAAAGGAAGAGAAGCAAACTTGTCAGTGTGGCATGGTACTCTACACAAAAAGAAACCTTCAGGCGGCAGAAAACGAACATACCGAAAGAAAAGAAAGTTTGAGAAAGGCTCTTTCCCAGCAGAAACCTCGTTAGGTGAACTCAAAAGAAAAACTAAACGAGGACGTGGAAACACAATGAAAATCAGTTTGTTAAGCGCAACCCACGCAAACATTTCCACCCCATCCACTGGAAAAACCGAGAGAACTAAAATCCTCCGTGTGGTTAA
>CAYFTS010000161.1:0-1579 GCA_964346135.1 uncultured Candidatus Bathyarchaeia archaeon
TCGAATTTTACGTAAAATGGCTTGGACATGAGCCTCACCCTTTTTTTATTTTGTGTGCTGAGTTTTATCAAGCCTCACTCTTAAGAATGTTTCGACTTTCAATTAATACTAAACTACTATGTGGACGTAAGTTGCAATGAGCTACCTATGAGTAAAATAAACGGTTAACTTCTTGTTCAAACTGTCAACTCTAACGAAACCGAAGCGTTCAAACTGAATAACCTCATCTGGACGCAACTTTTTACACGACTCTTCAGCAATTCCCACCGCCACCGAAGCATCGGGCATAACAACTTCACAAGGAATGCCCGTGCCTACTGGAACCCAGTGGATCAAGGGAGCGCCCACTTTCTTCGCTTCTTCGTAAGCCTCGCTGTGAAATACAGCTTCAATTAATTGTTTTCCAACTTTTTCAACCTGAAAATTAAAGAGTTCCATAAACCGTATCGTTTTTCCCTTCACCATAATGTTCACGTCGTCGCTGGAAACCCAAAAAGAAGCCTCACCTTTTTCTGGTCTTATATCAAAAAGACGAAAGCCGCTTTCAGGCCGATCTGGATGCAGATGAATCTGAGCTGTAAATGGGTTTGGAATGTTTTTCACCGTAAGCTTTCTTGGGTTATGCACAAAGAAGTACCGATTGGCTTTAGGATCAATGATTTTTCGATTGTGAGCGTATAGGTTATCCCAACTCAACACTACGTCAGCGGTTTTTGGACCAACATCAATTATGAGACGCCGTACGGCTTCAGGCATAATTCCCCTCCTTCTTAAAGCAGCGAGCGTGGCAAGCCTCGGATCGCCCCACTGCTTGAAGATGCCGCTTTTGAATCCTTCAAGGATCTTAGACTTGCTGAGCAGTGCTCCGGTTATTTTGAGTCGACCGTAATGAATAGCCTCTGGATACTTCCAGCCGAAGTGTCGGTACATGTACTCTTGCCTTGTCTGATTGGTTAGATGCTCTTTTCCCCGTATGATATGAGTCACACCTATCAGGTGGTCGTCAACTCCACAGGCAAAGTTATAGAGGGGCCAAACCCTATATTTGCTTCCCACTCTTGGGTGGGGATGCTTCTCAGCATCAATGATTCTGAACGCCGGCCATTCTCGAACTGCAGGGTTCGGATGGTTTAGGTCAGTTTTAATTCTCATCACTGCCTCCCCCTCCCCATATGTGCCGTTGAGCATGTGTTTCCAGCGAACTAGCTGCTCCTCCGGCGTTAGGTCTCGACAGTGACACGGTTGCTTAGCCGCAACTTTTTCCCGAAATTCTTGGCGTGGACACGTGCAAACGTAGGCGTGTCCGTTTTTGAGAAGCTTTTCAGCATGTTCGTAGTATATGGGAATTCGGTTGCTTTGAATGAATTCTCTGTCCCATTTGCATCCAAGCCATGTTAAATCTTCTCGTATGAGGTCATAGAACGGCAAAGCCGACTTTTTCAGTCTTGGATCTGTGTCCTCGAAGCGAAGGTAAAAGAGACCGTCATACATTTTAGCATACTCATAACAGAGGATGATGGCCCTAGTTGAGCCTAAGTGCAAGGCGCAGTCTGGGTTGGGTGAAAAACGCGTCACAACC
>CAYFTS010000162.1:0-1804 GCA_964346135.1 uncultured Candidatus Bathyarchaeia archaeon
TCTCTGAGGTCGGTTATGGAGGGAAATGGGGTTGGACCGACAGGTTCAGCCCATTTTTCTTCAGTAATCTTTCCGATTGAGAGTTCTAAGTTCTTAAAAACGCCGATATCGGTTTTTAACTCTTTTATTTTTAAGTGTGTGGTTTTCTTGGACACTCAGTGCACCAGGAACGTATTGAGGTTGACAGTAATGGAGGACTATTATATAATCTTTCTGAATTGGTCTTCCGCAAATTTAGCTGTAGAAAGGGTTTAATTAAAACTTTACATGTATATTACATCGAGGACGACAGTCTTGACAACAGTAAAAACAAACCTAGTCATAGCTGTTTCTGGAAAAGGCGGAGTAGGCAAAACCACCATAACAGCTTTGATGGTTAAGCTTTTGAGCGAGGCGAAGCAACGAAGCATCTTGGTGATTGACGCTAACCCTGACTCGAATCTCCCTGAAGTGTTGGTTATGTCGGTCACTAAAACTGTGGGAATGGTGACTGGAGATTTGAAGAGAGCTATAGAAAAATTAGAAATTCCACCTGGAGTAACCAAGGAAAGCATCCTCGAGTCTCACATATTTGAGATTCTAAAGGAAACACCCAGCTTCGATCTTCTCGTTATGGGGAGAGGCGAAGGCGAAGGATGCTACTGCCCAGTAAACACTTTTCTCACTCGAATCATTGATACACTCTCTAAAAACTACGATCTGACAATCATGGATATGGCGGCGGGACTAGAACATCTGAGTCGAAGAACTGATCGAGACGTTGACATCATGATCATTGTCACAGATCCTAGCTTCATGGGACTGCGGACTGCTAAAAGAATTAAGGAGCTTGCTAAGGAGGTGCATATCGACTTTAAAAAGTTGTACCTTATCGGGAACAGGTTCACCGCTGAGATGGAAGAGGCGTTGAAAAATGAAGCAAAAAAGATGGGCATCGAACTTGCGGGACTTGTTCCTCATGACCAAGACATTTTTGAATATAATCATACTGGAAAGCCCCTGCTCACCCTTTCACAAGGAAGCACTGCTCTACATTCTTTGAGGCACATATTGGAGCGAATGGAACTTATGCCTTAATGAGAGATTAATTTCGCCAATGAAGAGGAAGAAAAGCCGAGAGTTACTTAAATGGCATTGTATGGTATATGAATGGTGATGGAACTATGGGGAAAATTCCTCAATTAGTTGTTAAAGGCGACTTGCTCCCTGAGGTTTGGGAAGCAAGCATCATAAGCTTATGGAATGAAGGGATAGATTCCGTTAAAGAGAGTTATAAGGCTGAAGAAGAAAAAGACGTGATCAAAGAAGCTTCTATGTTAATGGTTGTTAAAACGCCGTTAAAACAGCCTATGATTCATATGGGTTACGAAGGTATAATGAGTCTGAATGAATATGTTGATGATGTTATCAAAGGAACAAAAGACTACTTGATATGTTCTGGATATGACTATACTTATCACAAACAACTTTTTGAGTTTGAAATCGGACAAACACAAATAGATCAGATTGAACAATTAATCAAAAGATTAAAAAAAGCATCTTTTTCTAACAGGGCACAAGCCATAACATGGATGCCCTGGAAACATTATGATATAGACGGTCCACCTTGTTTGCAAAGAATTTGGTGCAAAGTGATAGACGGAGAGTTGGAAATGCACACGCATTGGAGAAGTAGAGACGCTTATCACGCAGCATTTGCTAATATGTTTGCTTTTATACATCTACAGAAATCTATTGCAGATAAACTGAGAGTTAAAACTGGTCAATATGTTGACCATTCTGACAGTTACCACATATACGGACA
>CAYFTS010000163.1:0-9682 GCA_964346135.1 uncultured Candidatus Bathyarchaeia archaeon
TCCAACTTCCTTGTCTCAACCGAGAAGACGTTGCACACAATCTTTTTGACAAGGCCAGGATTAGGGCTGTCGTGTGTTCAGCCACACTGTCTGAATTGGCTCCAGGAGTATAACATACCACTACTCCTTTCTCAGAAGCCGCCTCATAATCGACGTTGTCTATTCCAGGTTTTGATCCATACTTGACGATTACCTTTAATCTGTTAGCCGCTTCTATGACTTTCTTTGTAACATGATGTTGGGATGTGATGATTAGAGCGTCAACGTCTTTTATTTCTCCAATCAGCCGATCCTCTGTAAATGCTACGCCGGGCTTGCCCACCTTCACTTCCGCTATCGGCTCAAGGATTTTGTGGGATTCCTTCCATTCTGGTTCAGGAATAAACACTTTAAACTTTCTTTTCATAAGGGTCACCTAACATCATGTTCTAGCAGCACTTAGAATGCTACACTTGGTATGTCTGCGCTTGGGCAGGTGCAGTTGCTCACAAAATCTTCCAGTGTTCCCTAAATTGACGCTTTTCTTCATCAAACGCTACATCCTTCAGCTCCGCTCTAATACCAAGTTTCTTCAGGGCGGCAAGCATGAGGTTTGTCATAAAATGGGACGGTTGCTTTTCCTCTCTTAACATCTTCGCTGAAGATTTTGTTACCGAAACCCCATGCATTTCGACGAAAGCCTCATTTTCACCGAGCTTATCAATTATTATTTTTTCCATGTAACCAACAGATTCTAAATATCTCGCAATTTTGATCAATGTATCTAACGGTTTATCACGAGCCTCAATGTTGATTAGACCTCTCTTTAAGGCTTCATCCAGATGATATTCACCAACCTTCTCGAAAAACGCAGTAGCTTTTCCACCTAAATACTCGTCAACCGCTTGGCAGATAGCGTAGTTAATAATGTCAAGAAATTCCAGCTTAACATGGTCCCCCAAATCAATCACCACGGAACGCGAATACGCACATATATAGCGCACGCTCCATTTATGTTTAACTTCTTTGCGTTTGATGCGGAAAGACTTTTGTTGACAAACTGCTTGTTACAATCGTTTGTCCCAGAGTTAACGTGCATACATGCATGCGCGCGCAGTGGTTACTCAGTGTTTACTTCATCTTGCGTGATGCTCATTATATCTCAATAGTGTCCCACACCAAGGACACTGTGAATAATCTGCTGAAATTTTCTTCCCACATGAAGGGCAAATAATTGTTGGATAAATTTTTTGTTTTGAATGAAACGCTTGCGCTATTTTTTTCTCTTTTTCCCTTAAGCCAATAGATTACGACGACCACGTTGTTAACGACTCCCTCAATAATCAAGATAGACCCAGTGAACACCATAATCTCCGCTCCACGCTGTCCAGCTGCATTCAAATAAAGTCCAATCATATAGATGCCCAGTAATATGATAAAGTCCCAAGAGTGAACCCCCAAACATCCTTTCTAAACCATTGCCATTTCATTTTTTCACTTTCCTTTTCTCATTTAGCACATAACTTTTTTGCTGTTTGCCTATTAGTTCATTCCAAGTTGCATCAAAAATTTTAGAAGGAAGGTGATATTATATACCGAGATTTGTTTCTTGTGAACAAATGTGTAAATTGTCAAGGTTGGGGACCTTTTCAGTGTCCCTATTGTAAAGCGTATTTCTGCAATGAACATTTACCTCCACACAAACATTGCTGCGCACACATATCTAAAGAAGACATTATGTCCGAAGTGAAAAAAATGACTCTATCGGAAACTCTGTTAGACTCATTTCTTTTTGTAGCAAATATGGCGATTATGATAGTAGCTGGAACCTGTAACCTTCCAGTTGCAAAGCCAAGCAAAAATCCCACAGCCACGCAAAGAATTTCAGGAGTTATCTGCACCTCTGCTATAAGTTCTGAGATGCTCGATGCCTGAAAACTCTGGAGGCTTATTATACCGCCAAAAGTTTTATGATTAATTCGCTTGTTACAACGTAGGAAGTGTGATTGTAGTTGAAGATCTTAGTCTTGGGTATTGGCAGACAAGGTTCTGTTGTCCTATGGGACCTGATGGAAAGAGATGATGTAACAGAGATCGTTGCTGGAGATATAAACTTCGAGAGGGCATCGCAATGGGTTGCCAAGTTGAAACAAATTGATAGCAGAGCTGAGAAAATCGAACCGATGCGTATCGATGTAAGCAATATAGGCCAGACCAGAAATATTCTGAACAGAGGGTTTGATGTTGTCTGCGATTGCTTATTATGGCATCATACTATTCCGGTGGCCAAAGCATGTATAGATTCAAGCGTAAATCATGTGGATCTTTACTCTACGGATGAAATATATGAGCTTGACAAATCTGCAAAGGATGCTGGGGTAACTGTAATACCTTCTTGTGGTCTTGATCCAGGGTTGGATCATGTGTTACAGGGATACGCTGCTAGAAAGTTGGACAAAGTTGAGAAGCTGTTACTGTATTGTGGTGCCATTCCACAGAAAGGAACACCCGCGTACAATACGCCGTTACGATATAGAATTACGTGGGCATTTGCAGGGGTCATAGACGATTTGATAGCTCCCGCAACTATTCTCAAGGACGGGAAAGAGGTTGAGATAGTAGATAAACTATCGGATCCTGAAATAGTTATATTTCCAGAACCGGTTGGAGAAACTGAAGCATGGTGGGTAGCGTCATATCCAAAAAAACTTATACAAAGTCTTGGGCTGAAAGATGTTAGTGAATCTTGGTGCAAAACCGTTCGCTGGCGAGGTTGGTGTGAAGCTTGGAGACAATTAATCGATCTACATCTTGTGAGCGAAGAACCGATGAAGATAAAAGGCACTGAAATATCCCCACGAGAATTCTTAAACGAGTTGGGTGAGAAGTATTTAAGGTATAACTTCGAGGCTGGAGATAGAGATCTAATTATTGAGAAAATAGATGTTATAGGCCAAAAAGATGGCGCAGATGTTCAATATTCCTATTTGCTAATCGATTTCTATGATGAAAAAAAGGGTTTAACAGCGGTCCAAAGAACAACATGCTTTACGAATTCAATAGTATGCCAAATGATTGGTCGGGGAGAAATCAAAGAAAAAGGGGTTGTTGATGCTGGTTTAATTGGATGGAACACCGAGAGTGCCAAGAAATTCTTTTCTGAACTGAAAAAGAAGAATATAGTCTTTACAGAATCAGTAACCGAACCACTTTCTTAATTTATTGCGTTTGAACCCAATTTAAACATGTCTTAGCCTATATTGCCGGTTTAGAACTTGCATCTAGCCTTGTCTCAAAAAATGGTATTCGGCAGTTCCTTTTCCGCTCTTTCAATTATTTCTGAGATTTCTTTCTGGACGTCTTTATCCGACGGTTTTGGCCAGTGTTCTTTCAGGATTTGTTCTGCTTTTTTTATTAAATATAATTATCAAGCAAGATGAAGCAGAACACCTAAACTCTATTCCTTTCTTTGCATTCATGCTCAGCAGTTCTTCAGAGATGCATGCATGATGTAAAATGTGCCAACAAGTATCTTCTTCATAAGCTATCATTATGTATCTGGAACTTCCTTCCTTAAATTATTAATGATAGGAAAAATCCTGTATTAATAAACAAAAACCAAGGCAGTTTCTTTAAGATTTAAATTATTGATACAACCTAAGAATAAGATTGAACAGTCATGCTGCTTTCTATGTACTTGTCGTATCATTGAGCAAGAACTATCAAACCAAGAAGTTATCTGATTAGGATAACATTGTGTATTCTTGGAACGTCGTTTTTATCCGTAATTTTTCCTGTTAGCCTTTTCACCATGGCTCTTTTTCCATTACTTCTACTTTCTTTTCTTTCTTGGCCTGCACAATTTGTTGGTTGGTGGGGCCGAGACTACAGCACCGACCCTTTTCGCCGTATTACAACATTCCAAATATATTTCTTCACAAAAGAGATTACCACCTTTAATGTACTCGAATATCATATTATTGCTTTCTTGCTCTCATTGTCTATCCAAATCTTAGGTGCATTGTTCGGTTACCTAGTGGGCAAAAAACTCAAAATCCAGTTATTCCACCACAAGCTGTGGAATACTTTTTGGGGAATCGTTGGATCCGGTTGCATAGTACTTGGAGCAGGAGAGCTGTTGATCGATTTGCTGGGCATCATTAACCCTCTTACTTCTCTGCATCTTATCGGATTCGGGATGTTGTTGTTAGGAACGATATTTGTGTCAAAGCTATTAGAACCTTTTCCATGGATACGAATATCAACCAAGATGAAGTAAACACTACTCAGTAGAAGAGTGTGTGTTTGTTTGTAAGGCATTGAGTGTAGGGGTAGGGGGAGTTATTGGGTTTGGGTTTGGGGTTAAAGTTTAATCCGTTTTCGTGTGCAGAGTGAAAGAATTCTATTTAAGACATCACTTCAGAGAGTCAAATCTAAAGCAAAACTTTATGGTTAATGTTTTATTGCCCTGGATCAGAAATAGAATACAGGGAAGTTGCAATGGACAAATCAGCGGTAGTTTCCGCCAAAATACCTAAAGAACTATACAAGGAGCTGGCTCTTCGTGTTCCTGAAGGAGAAAGAAGCAACTTCATTCGCGACGCCATCATTGAAAAACTTCAGAAAGTTCCCAGACCCGACAAAATATTTGAGTTAGAGCAGAAGGTCAGCAAGTTAGAAGCAGACCTTTCAGAAATTAAAAAATACCTTGTTGAGCTGGAGGTTCTCACCTACGAAAGGGGCAAAGTAAACCCTCACACCTTTTGCATCGACGACATCGACCATAAAATCGTAAACCATCTTCTTCACTACAGAGGCGCAACAACCTCCGAGCTTGCAGACTCAATCGGAGCCAACAGATGGTTAATCCTTAACCGACTTAGAAAGATTCAGAAGCGTTCTGAGAAGCAACTTGGAAAACCCATCGTTGAATACTATGCCGGAGAAAAGTCCGGAAAAAGAAAAGCATGGTGGATAAGTGAAGAAATAATCGAAACATAAATTCCTCTCTCAGGCAACAAGTTATTTTAATACTTATCATCAATCATAGTGCACGGTGAACAACATGTCTGAACGCTCTGTAAAAGCATACGTTTTAGCCCTTGTGAAACGAGGAACCGAACATGAAGTAGCTGAAAAAATTCAAAAAATCGAAGACGTAACAGAAGTCATCGTCACCTATGGAATGTGGGACCTTGTCGCACGCATTGAAACCCAAAATCTAGGCAAACTCGACAAAATCATCACCGAAATACGACAAACTCCAGAAATCAAACAAACAAGCACACTCATCAGCGCTTAAACCACCCACAACACACATTCCACAAAACCAAACGCAACACCAAAGCAACGATTTTAATACACATAAACCCTCAGCTAGTGAATAGTGGGCCCGTAGCCCAGTCCGGATTAAGGCGCCGAACTGTTCTAAACTTGGACAGTGCGCAAGCCTCCGGAGCCGGAGACCCGGGGTTCAAATCCCCGCGGGCCCGCCACGAGCACAGCTGAATGTGGTTTGAGACCTAACTTTATAAGAGCTTTTTTGTGCTCATTTAATAGGAAGATGGAAGGCTTCAAAATGAAAGAAGCAATGTTCTATGAAAAACTGGACGAGAATATTGTTAAATGCAATTTGTGCAGTCACAGATGTGGTAGGATAACTAATTCGAAAAGAGGAATCTGCGGTGTTAGGGAAAATAGGGATGGAACGCTTTACAGCTTAGTCTATGGAAAAGTTGTAGCTCGTGCAGTGGACCCCATAGAGAAGAAACCTCTCTTCCATTTTCTTCCTGGTTCCAATGCCTATTCGATCGCTACGGTGGGATGCAATTTTAGATGTGGAAACTGTCAAAACTTTGAAATTTCGCAGACACCTAGAGAACGCAACGTGATAATTGGAGAAGATGTTACTCCTGAGGAAATTGTTGCAGCGGCTAAGCGATATAAATGCGAAAGTATAGCGTACACTTATACTGAACCAACGATTTTTTTTGAATACGCCTATGATACTGCGAAGTTAGCGAGTAAGGAAGGAATCAAAAACGTTTTTGTGACGAATGGATACATCACTGAGGAGGCGTTAATTGAGATAAAGCCTTACCTAGACGCAGCTAACATTGATTTAAAAAGTTTTAACGATGAATTTTACCGTAAAAACTGCGGTGTACGTTTGAGTCCTGTGTTGGATTCTATACGGTTGCACAAAGATTTGGGAATTTGGATTGAAATAACAACCCTAATTATCCCAACTTTAAATGATTCGGAAAAAAATCTGAGAAAGATTGCAGAGTTCATTAAAGATGTTGGTGAGGAGATACCTTGGCACATCAGCAGGTTCCACCCAATGTATCAACTCTTGGATTTGCCTCGAACACCCATTGCAACTCTCCATAAAGCTAGGGAAATCGGTTTAGAAGTTGGATTAAGATACGTTTATGAAGGGAACGTGCCAGGCGAAGTTGGAGAAAACACCTACTGCTATAACTGCGGAAAACCACTGATTCGTCGGCACGGTTACGCAATTCTGGAAAATAAAACCAAAAACTCTGAATGTTCCTATTGTGGCGCTAAAATCGATGGCGTAAACATGTAAATTATGGCGCTGACTAGTTTACCTTGTAACCTTAATTTTGATTTCTTTCCAGTCCTCCTTTATGTTGCGCAAGGAGGATGTGGCTCCTGCGATTGTTCCCGCCAAGATTTTCACAACAAACTCGTTTAAACCAATTTTTTTTCCGTCAACGGTTAGTTCAACATCCATTTAAGTCACCTAGAGAGTATTATGTTGGGTGGAAACGTAAAAACTTATAGCATTATTACAGAATCATTTATTCAGTTTGCCTTGTTCATCCTCGAAATACTGGGACAGTCTTTCCTGAATAGAAAGAGGCGAAAAATGAAACTTAAGAAATATTGGGAGAAAAGAGATTTTGAGAAAACAAAGGAACCTAAAGGTGAAGAGAAAATGACTGGTGGAAACATTTACGTTATTCAGAAACACCAAGCTACGCATCTGCATTATGATTTGAGGTTAGAAATGAACGGCGTCCTGAAGAGTTGGGCAGTACCAAAAATACCCCCCACAAAAAGCGGTGTTAAAAGGCTGGCTGTGCAGGTGGAAGACCATCCAGTTGAATATGCAAGTTTTGAAGGAACTATTCCTGAAGGAGAGTATGGCGCGGGAACTGTGGAAATTTGGGATAAGGGGAAATATGTTTTGAAAGCAAGGAATGAAGACAAGTTGATTTTTGAAATTAAAGGGCGTAAGCTTAGAGGAGATTATGTCTTGGTGAGGTTTAAAGGAAACAAAAACTGGCTGTTTTTTAAGAAAAAAAGTTTATAGTTTCTGTTTCTTATTTGAAGACACACGCAAAAGTTATTTCTTCCTTAATATTACATGGGTTGATGTTTAATAAATGGAAGTTGCTGAAACTGTTTATGATTTATTACAACCAAACAGAAATATAAGGATTCCATCATGAGCCAGCCAGTAAGGTGAACGTTAAGTGATTTCCGCAAATCCCTTCCAAGAGTTTCGTGACGCATGTGAAACTGCTCTTCGTGATGCCTTAACCCAGTTGTATCCTCAACTCTCCATTCCCACCATCTCATTGGAGCATCCTCCAAACCTTGAATTCGGTGAACTAGCATCTTCAATGTGTTTTGTACTCGCCAAGCAAACCTCAAAGAAGCCGCGTGAAATGGCTGAAAACATTGCAAAAACTATTGACCAGTCACAGTTTCCGCTGATTCAATCCGTCGATGCGGCAGGAGGAGGATACATAAACTTTCACGTAAACCTTTCAGCGTTCTCTCGTCTGACCCTCGAGTCAGCCATGAACTTAGACGCCGAATATGGGTATGTCAAAATAGAAAAACCCATAAAAATAATTGTAGAACACACCAGCGTCAACCCCATCCACCCTATTCACATCGGACAAGCAAGGAATCCTATGCTAGGTGACACACTCGCTCGCATCCTGAAAGCCCGTGGACACAAAGTTTCTCGGCACTATTACATCGACGATGTAGGTCGCCAATCAGCAGTCATCGTCTATGGATACGAAAAGTTGGGTAAACCCAAACCTGAAGGAAAACCTGACCACCTCATCGGCGTGATTTACACGATAACGAGTTGCATAATGGAAATTAGTCGACTAAAGAAAGAAATAAAACAGGAAACTGAAGAAACCTCAGAGTTGCAACGACAACTGGACGACTGGGCGTCAGTGGCGGATGAACTTAAAAACAAATTCCCCAAACTCTTCACTCAACTTCTCGAAAAGATAAGCAAAGACGAAGACCCAGAATCCGAAGTGAACAAACTAATTCGTGGATACGAATCCGCTGAGGAAAAAGCTAAAAAACTCATCAGAGAAGTTTGCCAACTCTGTTTAAAAGGCTTCAAAGAAACTCTGACCAGAGCAGAAATTTTCTATGACTCGTGGGATTGGGAAAGCGACATCGTTTGGCGCAGTGACGTTGTAAAAGTTCTGGACAAACTGAAGACAACTCCCTACATATTTCAATTGGGCGGCGTCTTAGAGTTTGACGCTGACAAAGTAGCTAAAGACTTAAACCTAAAGCAAAAACTGGGCTTGGCTGAAGACTATGAACTTCCATCCCTAACTCTTATGAGAGCAGACGGCACCACCCTATACACCACCAGGGACATTCCCTACAGCATATGGAAGTTTCAAAGAGCTGAAAAAGTTATCAACGTCCTTGGGATGGAACAAACGCTTCCTCAGCAACAGTTAAAGCTAGCTCTATACGCTTTGGGACACGCGGAACAAGCAGAAAACTTCATCCACTTTGCCTACAACTTAGTTAGGCTCTCAGGCTACAGAATGTCCAGCCGCAGAGGGCGCTACATCACCCTAGACGATGTTATGGACGAGGCAATTAAAAGAGCCTACGATGAAGTTTGTAAGCGTTCACCACACCTCCCAGACAAAGATAAACAGGAAATATCCAACTTCGTAGGCATAGGAGCCGTAAAATACGCTCTCGTGGAAGTAGACCCAACTAAACCCGTCGTCTTCACGTGGGACCGCGTGCTAAACTTCGAGAAAAACAGCGCCCCCTACATCCAATATTCCCACGCTCGAGCCCACAGCATTCTTAGAAAAGCAAACAGAAAACCTGAAGAATCCAACTACTCCTTGCTGACAAAACCATTAGAACGCGACATAATTTTAACGCTAGCTCGGTTCCCAGAGGTTTTTGTGGAAGCGGCTGAAAACCTTAAACCTAACATTATCACTGACTTCGCCAACGCATTGGCAGACAAGTTCAACACTTTTTACAACGCGTTGCCTGTGATAAAAGCTAAGCCGCCAGAGTTGAGTGACGCCAGGCTTGCTCTTGTTGACACCACAAGAATTGTATTCAAAAACTCTCTCAGCCTACTTGGAATAGAAGCACCTGAAAGAATGTAACTTAAGCCTTCAGCAACCACTCTGAATCACTCCGGCAACTCTTTGATTATGGCAACCGCGGTGCTTGTTCCAATCCTATCTGTTCCTGCCTCAATCATTGTCAACGCTTGTTGCAGAGTCCTTATACCTCCTGCCGCCTTAACTCCCATTTCTCTGCCAACCGTTTCACGCATCAACCTAACGTCCTCCACAGTGGCTCCTCCAAAAAATCCAGTTGCGGTTTTCACGAAGTCGGCTCCTGCTTCCTTGGCGATTTTGCAAGC
>CAYFTS010000164.1:0-3562 GCA_964346135.1 uncultured Candidatus Bathyarchaeia archaeon
AGTCATAAAAACTGAAGCTATTGAAAGATGTTTGATATGGACAAGCAAAGGCTTTTTACGAAACTGATTGCACTAGCAATTCTGTGGGCTATTGGATGGTCGTTGTTACGTTTTGAGATTTTCCAACCAATCTTGAGGAGCCAATTCTCTGAGTCCACAGCTTTCACTCTCAGTATTGTGTTTGCCTTCATTTTTGGGATTGTTTTTGAGATTGCTTTTCTTGTTATCTTGTTGAAAAGAGAAGGTGTCAAGGACTTTAGGAAATTCTTCAAGATTGAGACCTTGGATGTTAGGGGAATTTGGCTGGCTCTGGGTTTGGGAATAGTTTGGCAAATAGTTAGTGTTGCTTTCCTATCGAATCTGTTATTTGAGCCTACTAGAAATTTTCTAACCTCCTTAGGAATCGGTGGGGCTAGAATAGGTCTGAGTAGTGGAGAGATAGTGCCTCTTCTTAGTCCTCTCCAAGCAATGCTCTTGACTGTCTTTCTTCTGTTGTTTTGGTGGGTGGAGATTCCAGAAGAATTATTCTTTAGAGGTTATGTTCAGAACAAACTGCAAGGTGTGATGGGCAAAAATGCTGCTATGTTTTTGTCAGCTTTGATTTGGGATGTTACCCATCTCTGGGGTATTGTCAACATTCTAGAGAGGTTCTTCTCTGGACTTATTCAACTTGCTCTTGTCTTTAGGTTGAGACAGAACACTACACCCACAATGATTACTCATCCAATTGGTAATCGTTCAATTCTTCTAACCGTCATTATCCCTCAAATCTGGAGCTTGACATTAGAGGGAAGTCAAGTATGGTTGTTTCTATTGTTTCTAGACGTCATTCTAATTATCGCAATTATTGCTGGTTGGAAGATCTTGAAACTAGACCGGGATAACCTGAAGAAATAACTAAGTTTCTTCCACAAATCATGCTTGTTGCTTAGGCCACTTGTATGCATACCAAGCAATAAAGGCTGCAGCCACAATTACTGAACTATCCATCAGTATTACATAGGGATGGACGACTGTTGTGAGACTCATAGTTAACTCAAAGAGGATAAATCCAGCATAGAATATGCCTAGGATAATATTTGCCCAGCGATTCGCTTTGTCCTTCAAAGTGAGGGAAAGAACAGCATGCATGCATAAAAAAAATACACATAACCCCCTCTACAACACATAGATGTGAATATACACAGTTCAGCAGACCTGTAGAAAAAGTTATGCGCGCGCATTAATCGTAACGCCATGTTTATATACTTGGTAAAAACCTCATTATTCGTTTCCCGAAGATGTACGTGGGGTTTAAATGGGACAATCGCGGGATGAACCTTATCACATAACCGTTGAGATAGTGAATAAGCATTGTAAAGGATTGAGAATGCTTAAAGACTTGGGGGTTCAGCAGTATACGGTGAGCGACGTCAGAGGGTTACCTGGAGGCTTAACTAGGCATTTAGTCAGGATGCCTTCAAGGGAAATCGCCGACATACCTGAAGACGCGTTTGCTATAATTCGTGGTGACGGCAAATTTGGCGGTGGAGCTGCCGCTTGGTTTGACAGTGATGGCTGTGCCGTTTGTAAAGCGATATTATCCCATAGCTCTTTTTTGGTTTCGGGGAGACATATAGCAGGTTACACCCTCGTATACTCTTTTGTCGCGCCTAGTTTTGACGTCTTTCAGAAAATAGTATCAACGTTAGAAGCTAATGGTTTAAAGCTTAAGATATTGGAAGTAACGAGATTCAAGCCGAAAGGGAAAATTTTGACTGAAAAACAAGAAAGAGTGTTGTGGCTCGCCTCAAAAATGGGTTTCTTTGAATACCCAAGAAAAATCACTATGTTAGAGCTTTCGCGTAGATTGGGGATTGCACTGTCGACGCTGTCAGAAATCATTAGAAGAGGAACACGCAGGTTAATAGAAGATCACTTCGAAACCTAGCTTTCATTGCATGCGCAATGAAACGCCCGAATATGTTCGGGAAAAGTTTAAGTTCTGGAATCAGGTGGGAATCACAAAATCGTTTGTTCATTTAATGCATGGGAGGTGAAAGAACATGAAAAGAAGAGTAAGAGTAATAGCCGCGATATCTCTTGGATTAATGATGGTCCTTCTCTATGTAGGTATACCTGCTGTAGTGGCGCACCGCGAACACAGCGAACACCACACAATGACTCGGTACTCTGTCGTGGTCAGCAACGCCCCACATGTGCCTCAGGATATCTGGGTGGGAGGTGGCAACGTTTCAGGGACATGGAGTGGAGGAGGTAGTGTATGTCTCGTAGGCGGAATATTGATTGCGGTGAACCGAACCTTAGGGTTGCCAGTGACCCCTGAGTTTGACGCCAGTGAGATACAAGTGATCGTCGTGTTAAAGGTTGTAGACGGTGGGCCTGGAACCTTCACGAATCCATACACAAACGACACAGATAATTTCTTCCTGGAAGCAGAAATCACGACACCGGTATCCAACGTGCCTCCAGGCTTCCCCATACCCCCATTTGAATTGATCTCACGGGCAAGACTGACCTTTGATTACATGGAGGGACGAAACATTCAGGACGTAACCGCGTGGTTGTACCTTGACCCTCCAGGCGTTTGGATCGCGTCGCCTCCACCAGAGTTCCCCCCGTACCTTGATGACAGTGATCAAAACCATAAGCTAAATGGACTAGGAATGGTGCTTTGCTTAACCTTCCCTCTTTTTTGTTTTGAATGAGCACCCGAACATATTCGGGGAAAAGTTAACCCAAGGTTTTGTGCTATGTATATGTGTACATATTTTATGAGGAGGTGAAACATTGAAATTCTTGGTGAAGGTCATTCCCATAGAAGGCTTTCCACCGACGCCACCTGAGCAGAACGTTCAGTTAATTCTGGCTCAACTCGACTACTTTGAGCAATTAGTAAAACGTGGGAAGGCTGTCGGCGGCCCGTTTGCTGGTGTAACTGGAGGAGCTGGTATTATCGACGTAGAATCGCCAGAAGAGCTACACGCTATACTTCAAGGAGCTCCTGCTGCCGGAATCGTCCGTTTTGAGGTACAAGCCTTAACGACATTTGAGACGGCAAAGAAAGCAATGAGACAACAACTTGAAGCTTTGAAAAAATAGGAAAACAAACCCCAGAATGACTGACCAATAGTCATGAGCAAAGGCTCATCTATGCGCATGTAGGTTTGTAAATGTGGGCAACTAGGAAAAGCGTAATTCTTTTTTTCTTCCTTTTTTTGGTCAGATTATAGCAAACAAGAATACGTAGAAATCGAGTTTTCAACGGAAAGCTTCAACGAGTTGCTTGAAATCGACATTAAAAAGGACTATATACGCGCACGCAGTACCGGTTACCTAACCGCTTAACTTCCCCTCTTCTTATACACCTTTATGCGCACACGCGTTCCAATACGGGTTCTAAATCTTGTGGCTACCATACATCTTCATGTGTGTGCATAGAAAACTTTTGTGCATTTTTGACTTCCTGTACGAAATTGAAGTTGTGCTTGATTTCTTTTGGAGCCTGAAGTTTTCTGTAAAGAGCCTCTAAGATTATCTTTTCAATCACCTCTGCGCCAAA
>CAYFTS010000165.1:0-3524 GCA_964346135.1 uncultured Candidatus Bathyarchaeia archaeon
CAGAGGTCGGAGAGAGATACTCCGGACTTCGAGTTCAGATCTCTGAAACGATGATACCTACCTATACGGAACAGTAGGCAGCAGGTTGTTCATCAGACAAGCTAAGCCATAATTCCCTACTCCTCAACCGCTTCGTCGAAGCGTGCATTATTCCCCAAGCTGTTTTAGGAAGGAACATCTAGAAACTGAGAAACAGAATCTCCTCAATATTATTACAGAAAATCAGACTTTGCTGTCTTTTTCAAGTTCACGGAGACGTTTCTCATGTTCAGCCTGCATCCTATTCCAACTGCACACCAACATCACTTCTTCAGAGCTAACATAATACCGTTTTGGGTTATATACGCCGCCGATTATTCCATCGATGTACAATTCGCCACCTAAACTGAGCCTGCCACTCTCAACACCGCGAGAAACTCTTAACATAAGAGCGTCATTTCTTTGTCGTTTTGTTGCGGTGTGATAGTAATCCACAGTCTTCTCGCCCACTCGAATTCCATTCACAAATACGGGGACAATTTCGAAACTGCCAGGGTTGGGCATCTTGATTCTATAAGAAGTTTCATGGCTACATTCAAAACAATGGAAACGGATAATTTTGTATTTCTTGTCGTGGCGAAACTCAAAATTACTGCTTCGACACTGAGGACAGCCAGTTGCTGCAACTGTTTGAAGAGCAGTGTTATTTGCGCTAGCCCATTTTAGGTATTGAGCGTCGAGTGAAAATTCTTTTTCTAAATCTTTGAAGGAAAACCATCTATGCTTTCGTGGTCGTCCACGTTGTGTCATACTTCTCCAAGATATAATTTGGTGTTCTTGCTTTTTTCACTTTCTCCAAATCACAACACAATTAGTGCAGGAGATGAAGTTGAACCCTCTCCAACTGAAATCAATAGCAGTTTGCCACGAATATTCAAATATCCGAGTGAACAACAGCTAGGCGAAATAGTGGTTAACAGCAAATACCGAGTTGTTAGAATCCACTCAGGTAATAATTGTTAGAGCGTTTCTCACCGAATTTCGCATAATTCTTGTTGTCTATGACCAAATTATCTCTGAGAAAAAGAACAAACCAAAGAAGGAGTCCCCAAAAAAAACAAAGGAAACGATTGCCGAAACGAAAGAAAGACGTGCTGGTAATTGAGCAAGAGTGTTGCTTCGACTAAAGGTCAAAGAGGGTATCCTGCCCATTGCAAAAAGCAGAGTACTCTACAATAAAGAAAAAAGAAAACAAGCACAACAACAATAACAATCCTTCTTTCCAACCAACCCAGATAAAAAGCAAAATCGAAAAACACCACCTCATATTTGGTTCCTAATAAGATGGACTGTCAACAACGCAGAAAAAAAGCACACAAAAACTAACCAATAGTGCGGGGGAATAGGTTCAAACCTCGGTTTAAATCCTTGTTTTTTGCACAAACCGAAAAGTCCGATTTCGAGACCTCTTTAAAAAGTGCGCGCGCAAACGATTAATTAGAGGGCTTAAAGCTACATAAGTCTGGATTTATGCGAAGTGAATACATGATAGCGGAGAATAAATCAGAGAAAGAGGCACGGACAGAAGCGGCTTATGAAGAATTGGTAGAAAAATTTGTCCAATGGGCTGAAACCCGCTCCGATATCCGTGGAGCATTCATTGTTGGATCTCGAGCTCGGGTTGACCATCCAGCAGATGAATGGGCAGATCTGGACATCACACTTATCACCACCGACCCAGAGCGCTACTTATCAAGAAGCGATTGGGTGGAAAACATTGGCAACCCGATATTAACATTCTTGGAACCAACAGCTACTGGAGGTGGAATGGAACGTCGAGTCCTTTTTGAGGGCATGTTAGACGTAGATTTTGCCATCGCCCCTAAGACAAAGGTTGAATATATCGTTCAGATTCTGCCATCTTTCCTAAGAAAAAGATTGATGAAAGCTTTTTTAAAGAAGGAAAGCTCGATCGTGAACATATTTAGGCGCGGGATGCGTGTGTTGGTAGACAAAGATGGGATGCTACTTCAGTTGCAGACACTTATTCCATCTATTGAGAACCCTCCCCCTCACCCGCCTACTCAAAGCGAATTTCTTGAGGTCATCAACGATTTTCTGTATCACGCTGTCTGGACAGCAAAGAAGCTTAGGCGCGGTGAACTATGGACCGCCAAATTCTGCCTCGATTCCTACATGAAATGGAGATGCATACTCCCGACGATAGAATGGCATACTCGTGCCACGAAGGGTTGGACCTTCGATACATGGCTTAATGGACGTTTCTTAGAAGAGTGGGCAGACCCTCGTGCTTTAGAAGCATTACATAGCTCCTTTGCTCACTATGACAAAGACGACATTAAACGCGCGTTGTTGACAACAATGGATATGTTTCGCTGGATAGCTGCTGAGACAGCTGAGAAGTTAGGTTATCAATACTCCACGAAGGCTGATGAACACGTAACAAGATGGATAAGAAACTGTCTTGATGGTGAACTTTGACCAAGAGTAATCCAGAACAACTCTGTGAGAACTATCATGAACGACAACAAAGAACACGCGGGCGCAGGTGTTTACTTCATCTTGCTTGACATTCGTATTTATTGAGAATAACATGATGCAAAGTTTTACGTTCATTGAAACTAATTCTTTGATAAGTATGAAAGTTTATATGCTTTGAAATCACAAACCCTTGAAATATACACAACTAAAGGGGAGGTGAGCGATTGAGTTTAATTTTAAATGTTGCGTCCGTTTTGCTAAGCATAGTCTCGATATTAGTTTTGGTCGGGAGTTTGACCATGATATTCTTGCCATTTTCCGACACTTCCCTTTCAGAAAAGGAGCTTGGAGGGACACTTTCTGAGATTCGTGATTTCAACCCAAAATTGGTGGATAATATAGAGCTTAACGTACGAGTACGGGGGTTATATCTGTTAATTCTCGCCTTATCTTTGAGCGTCATATCTTTGATACCCTATAGGAATGGAGAAATATGGGCTTGGTATGCAGAGTTGGGCATAGGTGGCATCTGGCTGTCCGGGTTTTTCATCCTTTGCTACATTGGCGTAAAACGTGACTTATACAAGAGATCTTGGATAATAATTAGCACAACAATGCTCATACTGTGGATAGTTGGGTTAGCCCTTCCAGCCATGGAAATCCTCGGCTAACCCTCCAGTTGATTCAGTTCAAGTTCCATTAAAAATTTAAGGAGAAAAATTCTACTCGCGCGCACTGCGAAATAGAACATAACCCTAAACCTAATAGTTGAACAATAGGGCTTATTTAGCTAAAAGAGCTGAAAACTCACTCAAATCTTGTGCAAATTTAGTGCGGGGGGTGGGATTCGAACCCACGAACCCCTACGGGACAGCCGCCTCAGGGCTGCGCCTCCAGTTGGCTAACAACCTTTAACCTGGCTTGGCAACCCCCGCCCTCTAACCTAGGTTACTTTTACTCAAGTTTCAATTAAATGTTACTTGCTAACCAGCGACCAATAGGATACTGTTAACTTATCAGTGATAGCGTAAAGAACTTTGTTG
>CAYFTS010000166.1:0-1531 GCA_964346135.1 uncultured Candidatus Bathyarchaeia archaeon
AGTGATGAACGTGATCTGTATTTTTTCAATGAATGACATTTCGCTTTTGAAGAGTTTCTGCAAGACTTTTCCAATGAAACTGAAGGAGGTTAAGCCTTTCTGGAAGGATTTTTTGCTTAAACGAATCCAGATGTCATAACGCTGGTTTAAGTGCATGAACCCCTCAATGTAGTTGGAGTACTCGTGGATGCGGCGCTCAATAACTCCTTCAAGTTCCTCCTCGATCTGTTTTCCAACGACCTCAACGTAGATGCCGAACGGAAGACTGCTTCCCTCCTTTACATCTTTAATGTCTGGCCCAACAACTGTTATCTTCCCGTCTTCAACCTCATCTGGATTCCTGACTTTTACGAGTTCAAACTTTGTTTCGATGTTTGGCCCGCCGAGTTCTATATACATGTCTTTTCGTCGGATCCTTTCCCCTTCATACATCATTCCGACATCCACGGGGGCATCTTCAAACATGGAATCTTTGTCTCCGTCTAACTATATATGGTCATGATGCTGTGTGCAATCCCATTTATTAGTTTTCTTGTGTAATCTTACCAGCGTATTAATGAAAATCAATAAGGGTTTTAGGAAACGTTAGGCCCCACTTGAACCCGTGCCGAAACTGTCTAAAATCCATACTGGACATTGTTAACTGTTTCAATAAAACTCTTTTTATCATAGATTAAATGAACTACCATTTTTCTACGGGCACATTTACTTCCACATTTAACATAATCAGTTATTATTTCTAAACCATCAAATTTTGAAGAACCCATTCTTCTTCAAGAACGCCCGTAAAGCATCATGCTTCCTAACGGCTGCCACGACGCGCCAGGGTATTATCCCAAAAGGATTAGGTAATGGTGTCATTTCTTTAGTTTCATTAAGGATCGTTTGGCTGTATATTTCGTTCTCCAATAATTCCGTGAAAAAGTTTCTTTCACTATACAATTCCTTAAGTTCTTCTTGGGCTGCGTCCCATTCAACGTAATCCAACTTTGTTGCATCATTGAGCTTTCCTGTTTTGATTACTTTTTGAATGGTTTCGAAATCGCCATGTTTCCTCTCTAACTCATCAATTTTTTCTTCTAGATGGGTTATTTGGCTATCAACTTCACAAAGTATGTTTCTTAAATGCTCCACAACAACGCTTGTTAAATCGCCTTTTTGATGATTTGTTTCACTCATTACGGTCTCCTTTAGTATTTCTTAGCCGGGCCCATATAAATTTGGCGATTTTTATTATTTTTCTCAAATATTATATAATAAACGAAACCTTTAATTAACGCGTTTACTAACTTGTACTTTTATGACTTTATTAAGCGACAAAAACACCAGACTCTCTGTCAAAAAATTAGAGACAGGCTCGGCGTTAATTGAGGGCTTAGAAGTTGTAATTGGCAAGGTCATTGAAGAAGAAACTTGGGAGCCTATTGGACCAACGCCGATGCCTTCAGTCACTACCCTTCGCTCATGGGATTTCCGCCTTCTACAACGATATCCACCAACTTATTCGCCGTTATGCGACATGTGTTGCATG
>CAYFTS010000167.1:0-5692 GCA_964346135.1 uncultured Candidatus Bathyarchaeia archaeon
CGAAGCCATTCCCGAAAATAGGCGGCCATTCCATGGCGTGAAACTTTGGTGACAGAGGTTTGGTCATGGACGAGGGCTCCCGTAGAAGACGGGGTTGATGGAGTCGGGGTGTACGCATCGAGACTTCGGTCGAGGTGTTTAGCCCGCGGCTACCAATCGCCCAAGGTGTCGGGCCCAAAAAAGGCTGGAGTCTGAGCGATATTGAAAAAGGGATGAAGAGAATGGGCCTACGCATGGTGAAGAAAACGGAGCTAGTGAAGTCTAGAGTAGATGTTTTTCTTCAAATATTATCTGTACTGTGGGACTTAACATGCAACAAGTGAGTGCGTGTTTTTCTTTTATTTTTGGGGTTCAGCATACATTATGAGGTAGCCTTGATATGGGAAGAAATAGACGATGCTGTGTTGTCCTAGAGCATATTGGTGAGTTGTTCGAAAGACCATAGCTTCTATACCTTGAAGGAGTTTGATACATTCTTTGAAGTCGAGTAGGTTTTCAACTATTATTTGCACGCCATTGTCGTAGGCTTTTTCGATTATTTCGTTGTTTGTTACATTAACAACCTTGTATGTTTGTGCGCGTTTGTGTTTTTGAGCAATGGGTTTTGCCAGAGAACTTTTCTTCTTTGTCTTCACTGTCTTCCTTGTTTTCTTTGGCTTCTTAGTTTTCGCTTTGCTCAACCTTGAATCCTCTGAAGAAAATCTAGGTGTGTTTCGTCCATCTTAAGATTTGTGAACTATGAATACTAATCTTGAATGCTCGCGTCTTTTTCCAAAACTCTTATTCGCTACGACTTGTTTAACCTTATTATTAGAGGACTGGTGAGCTGGCGGACGGCTTCCGGATGCCTCAAGCATCTGAGGAAACTCCGCCCACACAGCAGACTCGCAACGTCCAAATAAAGGACGTAAGGCGAGAGTCTTGGCTCCAGAACAGAAACGAAACGTCCACTCAACCCATGACCATGACACGTTCTAACCCGTCGAGAATGTTGAGCGCGAAACGTTGAAACGGCTGACCTGCGAGGTGGAAGGGCAAATAGGCGTCAATGAAGTTCTGCGAGAGACGCGGGTAGCCCGTTTAGCTGAATGCCGTCTATAAAAAAACAGAAGGCGGGTTACGACCAGCACACCAGCCCTCATAACAGCAGAACCATCAAATCTTTTCTTTACTCAAAACAGCTCTAAAGGCACCATGTTTTGGACATTCAAAAAGACCTATCGTAAGCTCAGTTCTCTTACCATCCTTATCAGGACGGCCAGCCATCTTCCAACTCTTCCTCGGCTCAACAACCCTCACCCCACACTTAGGACACTTATCCACACCCCCCGCCATAAAATACATCCGATTCTTAATCATCTGCATCCTAACCTCCCCCTTACTCACCAAACCATAAAGAAGCGCAGTAAAATCAGCAATAGCAAAAGTAGACATCATAGCAATCTCAGGCCTACTAAAATTCGTGTGAAGCTGCATCCCACCCATAATCTCCTGAGACGTAAAAGCCTTATCCCTCCGCTCATTCAAAAAAGAAACAACCTCCTGCTCCAATTCACTATGAACCTTACCCTCCTCAAACTTTTCCTTCTCAATAGGCATAAAACTCACCCATTTTCTATTATACCATATTTGAAGACTTTACTGTTTCCCCTCCACTCATGAAAACTTTCTGCAACTCCACAACCTCACCACTATCTTTTGCCCCAGCATAAGCATCCAACAAATCCCTATTCAACGAAATAAAATGCAAACCCCATTTAAAGATACCAAGCAAACGTTCAGCCTCACCCACAAACCCAACAATATACAAAGCTGCAGCCAAAGCCTCCACCGTACTCAACTTAGTCGGCACACCATAATTAACCGGATTCACAGCCACCAAATACGGCAAACAACGCGAAGCCCCCCGCATAGACAACTCAAAAACCTCATCAGCACGCATCCAACTACAATCTACAGCCGAAAGACCCTTCCCCTCCAACCTCTCACGATCAGCAGGAGAAAAAGCCCTATCAGAAAAAGGATTCAAAACAACCGACCCACGAGGCAACTGTTTAACTTGATGAACAACCCAAACAAGCCGATGACGCCTAAGCTTCAACGTAGTACACTTCTTAGGGTCACACTGCCGAGCATTATAAACCGTAATCCTTACAGACTCAGAATGCACTTTCTCGCACCCTCAAATGAGACATCGGATCATCCACAACCCTAGGAATCCAATCAAGCATATCCGTGGGAACCATGTGATAACCCTTCTCCTCTCTAACAAAATCTCCAACAGCCCCATTAACAAAAGCCCCCGCAACCGCAGCCTCAAACACATCAACCCCCTGCGCCAAAAAAGCGCCAACAACCCCACTTAATACATCACCAGTTCCTCCAACAGTCATGCCGGGGTTACCTGTAAAGTTAAGTTTAACCCGTTTTCCATCAGAAACTACGTCCACACGTCCCTTCAACAATACGGTGGCGCCAAGCCTTTTAGCAACAGTCTGCACTTCAACCCTTCTCCTCTCCAACTTCTTAGACGGTTCCTCTCCCGTCAAAATCTTATATTCCCCAGCGTGAGGCGTCAAAACAAGTGGCGAACCAGTCTTCCGTTTAAACTCAGCAAACGCCTTAAGCCCATCCGCATCCAAAAGCAAAGGAATTTCAGCTTTCTCCACCGCGTCCACAATCGCCTCCACAGCTGCTCTAGTTTCCTCATGTAACCCCAATCCTGGACCCATAACAACTGCACTTGACAACTCTAAATACCGTTCAATAACCGTTACGTTGCGAGAGTTAAGGTGGTCCCCCTTCAGTTTTACAGTTATCAAATTGGGAGACATGGAAGAGATGGCGTAGGCTGTTTTGCGCGGAGCCGCCACGTAAGCAATGTCTACACCTGCGCGAAGAGCTGCTAGTGCCACGAGGGCGGGAGCTCCTGAAAACACTTCGCTTCCACCCACCACCATGAGCCTGCCAAAATCGCCCTTGTGAGACTCGGCAGAACGAGACTTAACGACCAACGAAACGTCGCCAGGACCAGCAAACCTTTCAAATTCAGAGGGTAACCCTATGTCCCTCACGATTAACTCTCCAACGTGTTTCTCAGCTTCAGACAGTCCCGGCTTCGTCTTGTGAAACGTAACGGTTAAATCAGCCTTAACAGCTTCACCTAAAACCTCACCAGAATCCGAGTTAATTCCAGTTGGCACGTCCACTGAAACACGAAATGCTTTTGTTTCATTGATTTCCCTCACCAACTGAAAGATTGGCGGACGTAAGGCTCCCTTCAATCCTATACCGAGCAAAGCGTCCACCACCACATCAGCTCTAATCGTTGGGATTAGCGACGAATCGTAAACTTCATGTATTGTAATAACATCCTTTAGCGATTGTAGGGCGCGCCAGTTCTTTTGAGCCGGTTCATCCCGAATGTTTGCAGGTTTTCCAGCAAGTATAACGATCACTTTGAAGCCTAGGCAGGTGAGGTGGCGAGCTGCAACGAAGCCGTCTCCTCCGTTTCCTCCTAGACCGCAGAAAATAGTGATTCTTGTCTTGTCAGGTTTAAAACGTGAAGCTATCTCATTAGCAATAATTTGCCCCGCGTTTTCCATCAGTTGCAGTCTTGAAACTCCGAAATATTCAGAGTTTAACTCTAGACCGCGCATCTCCCTGCTCGTTATAATCATTTCTAATTCCACATCTTTGTTTCTGATATGGAGAGCGGGGTATTTTAGGATACGTACTGTAGTGAACTACGCTAAATTGTGGTGTTGACTATTTTGCCTGTTTTACCCAGGACACAATTTCTTCTATGGTTGGTTTTTCATTCTCAGTGATTCTTCCCTGTTCCACATAGGTTTTTGCAACTTCTTCTATTTTGATGCTCAGTTGGATTGGGTCTTGATCGGCTAGTTCCTTTATGCTGTTGACTCCTGCTTCTTTAAGTAGTTCTGCGTCGTTTTCATCTACTCCAGGAACCATTAGTAGCTGCGCTGTTGATTGTAGGTGTTTCACCATTTCTGGTGATGCACGAGTTTTTTCGGCGGCAGCTTCTGGGTCTGAGATGAGCAGTTCACCTACGTTTGTTATTCCCATGGTTCTTAGCTCTTTTCCGAGTCGAGGTCCTATTCCTTTCACTTTTTCTGTTTTGTCTTGGCTTGTTAGTTTTGGTTGGAAGGTTACAAGTCCGCTTTCCATTCGTTCAATTCTTGTTTTCATGTCGGTTAGTTCTGTGCTTTGAGCTTCTATTGCTTTAGCGCTTTGTTTGCCCAGTCGCTCCACCTTTTGTATTGCTGTTGCTTGGTTTCCTATCGCCTTTAACGTTTCTTCTCTGACGTTGCTAAGGCTTGTTTCAATTGCAGGAAACAGTTCTTTACGGAGCGTTTGTATTTCTTTCTTTTGCTTTCCAAGCGAACCTAGTATGTCTTTTTTAGTGCTTTCGAGTTTTGCATCAACTGTTTGAAAGAGTTTTTCACTGGCTTTTTTGTTAACGTCCAGTCTGTCCAATAGGTCCATTCGAGTGCTTCCTATCATTTCGTTGTTTTCTTCTAACCCGTCTCTTATGGCTTTTCTGTTAGCTGTTAGGTTTCCGTCTAGTTTAACGAACATTTTGATTAAGGCTGGGTCTGTAGGTGGTTTACGGAATGCGGCGACGCAGGTGAAGCCTAGGAAGATGAAGGTTACTGCTATGGACGCCCAAAGGTAAGTTCTTACTTGTAGGTCGCTGATTAGGAGGTTTACGGGATATAGTGGTGTGAAAGTGTAGTCTAAGCCTGCTGGTTGAGTAGCCCATAAGATTACTGCGTTGACTGCATTCAAAGCTGCTATGAAAGTTAGAAAGGCAAGTATCCAGACAACTATTCCTCTTTTCAAGTAAGCTGACATTCTAGATGCATCCCATTTTATACTTTTGAGCGTTTATGTTATTTATGTATTTTAGCGTCTGGTTAGTTTCAGATTCTGTATAGCACATGCATCTGGTTTTTCATTCATCTTCCCGTTTCGCTCTTTGAATGGGAAGACCATTAATTTCATCTCGTCTTCTCCTCACTGATTTCAGCAATTCCCGAATTGCCACTTTTTGCCTAATGGGTTTTATCTCTTCTTCCAAAGTCCTTTGTTCTGTCTCGATCACGGTTATTATGTTTTCCAATTTGGTTTTTAGTTTTTGAAGCTTCTCGGTTTCATCTTTAAATGTGTAAGGCATGGCGCGCACACAACATATATTATGTAGTAATATTTAATAAACATTATCGTACTTATGCCCAACACAACTACACTTCGCTATAGAGCACGCCAAGACAGAGATTGCCAAATTGCATGCGCCGCTTTAAACTAAAAAATCTTTAAAACTTCTAAGCCTTTTTTGTCATATGCTAGTTGATTGCTGAAAAGATTCCTCAGACGAGAAACCACTTCGGTTCGGTGAGAGCTAGTGTTGAACAGAAAGAGGCTGGTTATTTTTTCTGAAGACAGCATGTCCAATGCGTGACGTAGAAAGGTGAAAGTTTTCTCTCTCCCATTGATGCTAGTAATTCTGAGAGGATGTCGAAGACAAAACAGACGTTTGTACCAGCAAAAGTTTCCAACACTTTGCTGAGGGCATCTAGAATTAGAGGCGCGTTTTTGGCGGGTAGAAACACTTTGTTTTTAGAAGTTGATTTTGGAGTGGACGTTGAAATTGATGTTAGGAAGAATT
>CAYFTS010000168.1:0-7464 GCA_964346135.1 uncultured Candidatus Bathyarchaeia archaeon
TAAAAACTTAGACGACTACTTGAAAGAGTGTTTAGCATAATTCCATAAAATAGCTTCTTTCCTTCAACTTCTATAAAGTGCTCAAAGCGAAGGATATGCCACCTTCAATCGCTTTATGCAAACTTTAAGGAGGGAGAAGCCTCGTGGGCGATCAGCCGTTGGTCTTCAGCTATTTGGTTAACTATACCCTTCACGAGTTCCTCATCACGCGCCACTTTTCCAACCACGTGTAGTCTACCCTTTGTAATTGAGGCGACAAGTTCGGTTACAGCGAATCCATAGGTTTCTCGCCCAAAAAAGTGAGGATTTGTGTTCACGATAACGGTGTAAACTCTCTCCTTTCTGATCATTCTGGAAACAGACAACACGTCTCTTACAGCCAGATCTTCATATTGTCTAGTAGCGATACTAACCTCGTCAAACTTGCGAATTTCGCTGGTTTCTAGACTCTTTGCGAGCGGCACGTTGGCGCTCCCATCGGTTATTATTACCATGACCGGTATTGTTGATGAGTCCCTTCGCTTGGCCTCCTTCAGAACCTCTAATGCTTTCAGCATCCCCGTTGCCAAGGGAGTGCCGCCGCTGATGCGCAGTTCCAAGAGCCTCTTTGCTACAACACGGAGATTTGTTATCGGATGCTGAACGACAACCGCTCCAGTTTCTTTGAGCGCAACTATCCCCACTCGATCTCTGAATCTGTAGGCGTCTCTATGGAGTTCTAACAGAGCTTCCTTCACGGCTTCGATGCTTAACAGCATTGACCCGCTTATGTCTATGACTAGGACTAGGGTCATGGGAGCCTTGTATAACCTCACCTTCTCGCGCACATCTTCCAAGCATATCCTAAGAGCAAATTCAGATGGTTTCTCTCTATTTATCTGCCTCCTAGCTGAAACCCTTATCGTAGCTGGTAGGTGGATATCACCTGGTTTGTCATGAGGGAGCCTCCATCCGAAAGACCTACCGCGGTGAAGAGTTGTCACCATTTTCGCCCTTTTCCCAGCATAGCTACTAAATCTCTTAGTAGAAGATTTCTCCATGCTGAAAAAGAGCTTGAAGGGCGCGAGAGCACCTCCCTTAATCTTAGTGAGTATGGAAAACCCTTTATCTACTTCCGGAGATTTTGACGCACGATCAACCGAGGGAATTCCTTTTTTCTGGCTTAAACCGATTTCTTCTTTCTCTGGCGATTCATCCGAGGTAACAGTTACGTTCCTGAGAACACCCCTTACGGATGGAGCACCTTTTATGGCCTTCTCTAGTCTCTTCGCAATTCCGAAGGCCACCATGCCGAGCATCCTATTGATAGTGGCCAAAACTTGAGACATCTTTGATATTAAATCTTGAAGGCTTTTATGTTTTCTAAAGAAGGCTTGCTTCTTTAAGTTCTCCTTCCCTCTGTACCAGAGTATTGCCCGTCCCTTGGCTTTTTCATCGCTTTTTATAGATTTTGTTTTCTCTTTGTAGCCGGTCTCTTTGATTGCTGTGTTCAAGATTTTCTTTATCTCTTCGGGTGGGGCTGGGTCTAGAAAGCCTCCTTCTCTGGTTCTGTGACTTAAAGCGAGTTCAGAGGCAACTAAGATGTCGTCTGGACCCACTTCTGTTCTTCCTTCAAATGCCGCAAGGGTACATGCTGCCTTGCTTATAACGATGTCGGGTCTTACACCATCGACTTTCAAGTCTAAACAGGCTTTACACACCGCTTCAAGAAGCTTTTCAGGCATCTGAACATCTGATAGAACATTTCTCGCTTTGATTATCTTGTTTTTTAGTTCTTCTTGTATAGCTCGATATTTTTCGCGAAATTTTTCAGGATTACTTTCAAACTCGATGTTTCTTCGGACGACCTCCATCCTATCCTCTACTGAAGAGATTTTCTCAACGCCGATGGACAAAGGGAAACGATCGAGAAGTTGAGGTCGAAGTTCACCTTCTTCGGGATTCATAGTTCCTATAAAGATGAAGTGGGAAGGGTGACTTACAGATATTCCCTCCCTCTCGACAACATTCCATCCAGTTGCTGCGGCATCCAAGAGATCATCCGCTATGTGGTCTGGCAACAAATTGATTTCGTCAACATAAAGTATGTTTTGATTAGCCTCAGCTAGCATACCTGGTTGTAGAGCTTCTACTCCTCGCTTGATGGCTTTTTCCACATCTAGGCTTCCCACCACCCTGTCTTCGGTGGCACCGAGGGGAAGGTTAACAATCATCATCTCCTTCTCCTTCACCGATAGCTTCTCGCCCCTCAGGTAGCGTTCACTGCACTTTGGACACATGATGGATGGATCATAGGGGTTACAGTTGAACCGGCAGTCTTTCACCACTTCAATTTTTGGCAAAACATCGATTAAGCCGCGCACCACCGTTGTTTTCCCAGAGCCTTTCGGTCCTCGAATGAGTAAACCACCAATCTTCGGATTGATGGCGTTTATGAGAATAGCCAATTTCAGCTTATCCAGCGTAACTATGGCTGAAAAAGGAAAGACTACCCTCCGTTGCATAAACCGCAACACCAATTATGTGAGAGCGAACGAGTGATATAAATAAATCTAAAACAATGTGATTCAAAACCAGTCTAGACGTACACATTTTGAAGCGCAGTAGCTTCATGAAATGCCCTTAGAAATAACTTAAGACGTTCAATTAATTAACAATCTTCAGCAATGGAAAAAGAAAATGGGGGATATCACCAGACTTAGCCTAAAGAGTGTTCAGTATAGTTCTGTAAAAATAGCTAATTTCTATAGACCCGCATATTTTTGGAGTTCCCAGTCTGTGACAGACCTCTGGAATTCATTCCATTCCGCTGTTTTGACTTCAAGGTATTTGTTAAACACATGTTCTCCCAACGCTTCTTTCATCAATTTGCTTTTCTTAAACTCCTTTATTGCTTCTCCTAGATTTGCTGGCAATGTTTTAATGTAGAACTTTGCAAGTTTGCTATCCTCAAATCCGTACACGTCTTCTTCTACAGGGTCTGGTGGCTTAATTTTATCTTCTATTCCTTTAAGACCTGTAGCCAACATAACGGCGAAGGCGAGGTAGGGGTTACAACTTGGGTCTGGGCATCTCAATTCAAGTCTAGTTGATTTTTCTCTGCCCTTACTGTATCTTGGAACTCTAATCAATGCTGATCTATTTCTCTGACCCCAGCAAATATACACGGGTGCTTCATATCCGCGTACAAGACGCTTATAGCTGTTCACAGTGGGGCACAACACAGCTGTAATTTCTCTAATGTATTTGAGTTGGCCTCCCATAAAGTGGTAGGCGAGACAAGACAGCTTATACTTGTCTTTTTTGTCATAAAAGAGGCTTTCACCGTTTTTGCTTAATATTGACTGGTGGGTGTGCATTCCACTGCCATTGATGCCAAAGATGGGTTTCGGCATGAATGTTGCATGCAAACTGTTTTCATTAGCCACAGTCTTGATGGCTTGCTTAAGCATCATCACTCTGTCAGCCATCTTCAAAGCACCGCAATATTCGATATCTATTTCATGTTGGCTTGGTGCAACTTCGTGATGGCTCATCTCAACTTGTATTCCCAACTTTTCAAGAGTAGATGCCATGACTGCCCGAATGTTAGTTGCAAAATCTCGTGGAGCAAAATCGAAGTATCCCGCCGTGTCATGATAGGTTCTGTTTTCCTTTGATTTAAACAGAAAGAACTCGAGTTCTGGTCCAACATTGTAAAAGTATCCCTTTTTCTTCGCTTTTTCCTCAATCCGCTTGAGAACATATCGGGGATCACCAACAAACGGAGTTTTGTCTGGGTCATAAACATCACAAATTATTCTTGCAACCTTCTTTCCGTTGCGTGGCCAAGGGAGAGGAATGTAAGTGGGTAAGTCTGGGATCAACATCATGTCGCTTTCATGTATTCTAGTGAAACCTTCTATTGAAGAACCGTCAAACCATTTTCCGTGGTCAAGACAATCGTCCAATTCTCTAGGCGAGATTGTAACGTTTTTTAGATTACCAAACATATCAGAGAACATTAAATCTATGAACTCGATTTTTTCGCTTTTCACTTTTTGTATTATCTTTTCTTTCTCCATAGCGTTACAACAACCTTTTTGAAGTTGAAACTTAGTTAACATTATCTTATAGAATCTGTAGTTTCATTTAAAGATTTTTTTAAATATTTCTGTCAAAAGAATAATGGGAAGTCTATTGCTTAACTTCTTTTTGATAATTCTTTCTTATATTTCTCAAAGATTTCAGTGATGTCTTTTTGAATATCTTTGGGAATTGGTTCTGGCTTATGATTAGCTAAGATTTCATGGACCTTTTCTTTCGCCACCTTAACAATGTCTTTGGCACCCGCCTCCTTCCAAGCTTCGAAAGTTTTGCGGTTACTGATTTTTGGCACCAAATGCTCCTTTAAAAGATATTTCAACGTATGCTTTTCGGCTAGAAAGTGTCCACCAGGCTCGACTTTGCGAATAACATCTACTGCTAAAGTGTCTTCATTCACTTCAAATCCGCGAGCAATCCTCAGAGCTTCTTCTACAATTTCGTTATCGATAACCAACATCTCTGGAGACATAGTGTTAGCACTTTCCAAACCACCTAAACCAGGGATGAGATCTGGACCAGTTAGTATGGTCGTGAGGAGACCCAGTGTTCTCTCATAAGCGGCTTGAGCATCTGGAACCTTAGAATATGAACAGCCACCGCAAACTTCACATGGCAAGTCATAGTAACGAGCTAACTGAGTGAGAGACGCGTTGATGAGGTCACCTTCTGGCGCTATGACGAAGGCTCCGGTTTTAAAGTCAATGCTTCCAGGACATCCAGCATATAGGACTGGTGCCCCTGGACTAGCGAACTCAGAGATTACCACGTTTCCTAAGACTTCAGCGTTGTTAACGACTAGCGTGCCTGCAATGGTAACTGGGCTTGTCTGACCAGCTAAAGGCATAGCAAGTGGAACAACTGGAATACCAGCCTTAGCAAACTCTATGACAGCGTCCATCAATCCCTTTTCATATCCGAGAGGAGCAATTGGGCACTGAACTGCTGAAATAATCGGTTTTTTCTTTAATTCTTCTTTGCCTCCAACAATGGCGGCGGCAATTTCAATTTCATATCGAGCTTCTCTTGCGTTTTCTGCGAAATTCTCAACATGCTTCTCTGAGTTATTAAGGCAAGTAAGCATTGTGGTAAGCCTTTGCAAGGGTTCTGGAACGTCTATGGGAGTTAATGACGGCCAGATAACATTAACTGTGTTTAGATAATCCGCCAAAACAGCCCAGCGAGCAAGATCTTCCTTTGTTGAGGATCTACGCTCATCTGTTTCATAATCTCTTATTAAAACACCATATCCATCTGTGGTGAAGTGTGTATCTTTTTTATCAAGTAAGAAGTCGTTCTTCGGGTTTCTGGCGCAATATTTCAGCGTTTTCGGAGCCTTTTTTAAGGCTTCTTTGACCAGATGCTGAGGTATTGTGGCTCGGTTCTTTTCGTAATCAATGTTTGCCCCAGCTTTCTTCAAAATGTCTAAGGCTTGTTTACTCGGGATTTTCAGGCCTGGATTTTCTAAGATTTCTAAAGTTGCGTCGTGGATGTCTTGAATCTCGGTTTTTGAGAGTAGGTTCAAACTTGGCTTACCCAATCTTTTGTCTCTCCAATTTGATATATGTTAATTGACAAGTTAAACATCAATAATTTTTATGATTTTTTATGATGTTGTTAAAGAACTTATGTTTATGAGTGAAACCTCAAAAATTTTTTGGAAATTTGGTAGCGGGGGGTAGATTTGAACTACCGATCTCTGGGTTTCCCAACAGGGTTTATGAGCCCAGCGGGTTCACCTGGCTACCCCACCCGTATAGGAGGAGTTTTCCTCTCGCTACAGTTTATCCCCGCCACCCTTCAATTCTGAAACATCGGTTTCTTAAGTCTTTCCACAATAGCTTAAAAGTTAAGTCTTAATCGCTCGTAAAACTCTATTAAATGAGGGGTTCAAGGAACTTGCGTTACATTAGTAGTCTGAGTAAATCTCCGATCAAATGAGAAATTATTGCTCCCGTAATAGCCAACACAGCATATTTTAATCCTGTTTTGTATGGGTTCTCTTTGTTCAGTTTGCCCACGTAATTGCCAAGAATGAACGATAGAATAGTTCCAAGTGAAAAGGTAGTAAGTACGGCGTCAGACATGTTGAGAAACGCGAAGGGGGAAAGCAAGATTATTAAGGCTACAATTGTGGCCATAAATGAAAGCACGCTACTCATTAAGACTTCCATCTTTGAATGTATTCTAGTTGGAACTCCATGTTCTACGGTTTCATGAATTTGCAATCCCCTTTCTGCTGATTGGGACATGAAAAGCCCTATGGAATTCCCAAAGGCGTTTGCTATTCCTCCAATTATGCCAGAAATTATGACTAGATTTGTACTAGAAGTTGCCTCTGCAACCCCCATTGTTAACCCTAGACAAAGAATTGTGCCATCTGCAAGACCGAAAGCTATTCCTTCCATTCGATAACTAGTTTCCTCTTTTTCCTTTTCAGCCATGTTCAATTCCCTTCAGCATCCAATATCACTGCTGTTGCGTCTTAAAGGATTTTCTAACATCCCGCAAACCGATACCAGAACCCAAACAACTTTTAAGGTTAATGTTTATTGTTTGAACCATAAAGGTACTGTGTAAGTTGTGAGTAAATATTTACGCTAGAGCATGGAAAGATTAGGAGGGAAGATGATAAAACATGTCCTTCATGCCCATCCAAGTCATCCTAGATAAAAATTACGAAGGTAACCATGTAGACATAAGAGGTTGGGTCTACAGAAAACGAGAGAGCAAAGACACAGTTTTTCTCATAATACGCGACGCCACCGCTACTATTCAATGTACCGTGAAGAGAGAGAGTCCCGCTTGGGCTGACGCCAAAAAAGTCATAATAGAATCATCCGTAACCTTGAGCGGAACTGTGAGAAGCGATAAGCGGGCTCCAGGAGGATTTGAAATTTCCACGGACCAGTTGAACATAATTGGGCTGGCTGAAATTTTTCCAATAACAAAAGATCAGAGCAAAGAGTTTCTGCGAGACGTTCGACACTTGTGGTTGCGAAGCCAAAGGATGGGCACAATCATGAAGATAAGAAGTGAAGTGTTAAAGTTCATACATGAGTTTTTCAGAAAACAGGACTTCATCGAAGTTTCGCCGCCCATGTTTATCTCCAGCGCTTGCGAAGGCGGTTCTACTCTTTTTGGACTAAAGTATTTTGACAAAGATCTGTACCTCACTCAGAGCGCCCAGTTGCATCTTGAGGCATTAATATATTCATTAGAAAAAGTTTATTGTGTAGCGCCTTCGTTCAGGGCTGAGAAGAGTAGAACCATACGACACCTCACCGAGTACTGGCACGTAGAGGCTGAACAAGCGTTTGCAACAATAGATGACATGATGTGGCTAGAGGAAAACCTCGTAAGCCATGTGTGTCATAGCGT